>NZ_FRCW01000008.1 GCF_900143055.1 Fibrobacter sp. UWR3
AAAAGCAAATTTTTCCCATAAAAGAAAAATTTGCTACAACGCCTTATAAATCAAAGGGTTACGAGAAATTTAGGTACCCAAATGTCATATAGGCCCTCTGTTGCAAATCTGGTTGAGAGCAATGTCTGTGGAGGCGTCAACCCACTTACCATAGTCATTTACGACTTCTTTAGCTATAGAGCACTTGAAACTGTGGCTTTCACCATCCTTGAGGGTTTCGCTCTTAATGTCTGCAATGTTTTTAGTATCACCTCTATCGGTATCGCAATAACCAAACTTGACGTTAAGGTACTCATTTTCTTCAATTTCTAGCCAATCTGTGGAGGAAGAACTTGCGGGGATTCCTTCTGCGTTACCATTATTAAGACATTCATAGTATGCGTCACCGACTATAGCGGCATCTTTTTTTCGATTTCTCGTGCAAATTCCAAGCGTAGCGTCTTCATCCAAAACACTTGCTTTAACCCAAGAGTATCCGCCGGAATAGCCTCCAGAAATGTAGTTACACTTGTATTTTTTCCCTTCGTAAACAGCTACTTCGGTTTGATTCTTCATCTTATCTTCATCGCACTTGCCATAGATATCCTCAAAGGTAAGTTCACGCCATTCATGGATATGGTTGCCCCAGTTGTCTGTATATTCAGAATTTTCTTCACAAACATATTCATAACCGGATTCAGTAACCACTTTTTCATTGACATTGCCATAATGGCAAGCTTTATCTAAATACGAGTCACGCCAATCAGTAGCGATCCATTTGTATTTGTTCTCGTTATCAAGGTAATCGCACTTATAAAATTCGGAACCAGAAACTGCCTTGACTTCGCCCTTTTCCATCACGGTTTTTGTACATATTCCATATTCCTCGTCATAATCATCTTTCTTTCTCCATTTGGAGCCATCGCATACAAAGGTTGTTTTGCTCGTTGCCGTGGCAAGTTCCGCATTCTTGGTGTCGAGCAGCTTTTCTTTGCCTTCGTTTACAGTAGCGCTGCATTCACCGAGGTAAAGCTTGGATTCCGGATTGTTGGCCTGTTCTTCCGGGGTTATGCCGTCCTGTTCAGAATATTCACCGGAAGAACCCGAAGAGCTCGGAGCACTAGGCACTAGTCCAAGATTATCGCAAGAAGAAGCGGACAGATTACATTCCTCTTTGACGCACTCATACTCTTTAATTTCCCCGTCAAAGAACGCCGATCCCTTATCGCCTTCACTACGGCCCAAGCATACATTGTCCGTATATTGCCAGCCACAGTTTTTATCGTTGCATACACAAACGGCATTTTCATCAAGACCTTCAAAGCTATAGAAGAAGGTCGAATTAACTGCGTTTTCATCGCAATCTTTTTCCACCGTTGCAACACCTACAGCCCAAAGTGTTACAGGATACCAAACTTGTTCGTTTTCGATATATTCAAAGTAATGGAAATATCCCCCTTTGACATCAGACTTATATACCTTGCTGCTATAGCCAGACGGATCATTGAAATCCTTTGCGTCTTCGACTTTAAGCTTATAGGCTTCCACAAATCCATTCTGCAAAATCTTGTAATAGACGGCATCCGTACCACTCCAGACATTCGTTTCTGCAGTAGAGTCGCCATGCTGCATTTGGTTCCACTTGAAGAAGTTTGCGTCAATAAGCAAAGCGAGGTAGTCTACAAAGAACATGCTGTGTTCCTTGCCTGCGTAAGTCGTATTGACGGCGGTGTTAAAGTTGCCGTTTTCGGCAAAGACATTGCGGAAAGCGTTATAGACCGGGTTAAAGCCCGGAGTCTTGTCCTTTTGGTCAATGAGGGCCATTACCCACACGATGCTGTTGAAGTTTTCGGCCAGGCCAATCTGATCGGGGGCATAATGTTCGAAAGACGGATATTCTTCGCTGTTTTCCAAATAAAGGGCGTGGGCAAGGTCCTTGTTTGCCTGCTCGTTTGCAACACCAAAACCGTTACCATCGTCAACCAACTTCTTTACGCGGGCAGCCTTGTAGTCGGTCAAGAAGTCGATGACAACCATATCGGACGCATCGGACAAGTCTGCATAGGCGTTGTAAATGACATCCGTTGCGTTCGAGCCAAATCCGCCAAAGGCGCCGAAAGCGTTGTTACTCAAGTTCAGCTTGACGCGGAGCTTCACAACCGGGGTCGTAAGGTTCGTGATGTCGAGATCCCCTTCGAGGCGTGCAACCTTGTATTCCACCGCCTTTTCGTTAGTTTCTTCGATTGTCACAAAGGATTTATTGACAGCGGCGAACAGGTCCTGCATAAACACCTTGCCGCTCGGGGCGAACTTTTCGTCAAGGTCCGTCACGGTAAGTTCTGCATTGTCGCCACCCTTGAGGTTCTTCCAGATTTCTTCGTAGATGTCATTGGTTTTTGTTTCCTTATTGGCCTGCACCGGGAAACGCACGACAACATGCTTCTTGTACACCTTGCCGAGATTCTCGTTCACGGGCGTGAACGGGATTTCCATCGTGGTTTCGGCTTCGCCGCAACGGATTGTCACGGTGATGATAGCCGTTTCGTCGTTGCGTTCCGTATTGACGATTTCGCATTTTTTGTCTTCAAGTTCAGCACTCAAGCTGCTGTAAGCATCGTTGAACTTGCTGTCGATATCTTCGTCGAGTTTGCTAGAGGCGCTGCTCAAGTTCTGGATTGCCGCATCCACATCCTTCTGGCTCTTTGCGGAAGCTTCGCTTATTGCTTCTTGAATGGACTTGTTGATTGCCTCAGTATCGACGCTTTCGCCATCATGACCGTTGGTGCCGTTGCTTCCGTCCTTGCCGTCGGTGCCGTTTATCCCGTTCTTGATTGTGCCGATGGTATCCCCATCGCATATAATCGCAAAGCCAGACTTGTCATCCAGTTCCTTTGATGTGCAACGGTACTGAATTGCTTCGTGGTCGTTCATGGCGACCCATTCGCCTTCAGAACACGCGTACATCGTGGCTTCGGACTTCACGAAGTTCAAGTTTCCTTCGGTTTTGTCGTTGCAATTATCCGGATCCAGCTTGCTGACAATACTATAGATGTCGTTGGATGCTGGGTCTTCGTTGCTACAGGATGTTGTACAAATAGCAAAAGCAGCACATAAAGCTGCAGTAGATAGGTGCTTGATATTCACCGAACATCTCCTTTTTTTTTAATTTTGACGGCAAAATTAGAAAATTTTGTTTACAATAGGGTTCTTTCTAGTATTTTGTATGAAAAAAAACAACTTTGTAATGAAAGGCTTTGCCTTCGCCGCCCTTTCTGCCATTTGCTATGGCACGAACCCGCTGGGCGCATTGCATTTGTACGCTCAAAATTACTCGCCGGAGACGGTTCTCTTTTACCGTTTCTTCACGGCAGCACTTCTCCTTTTTGTGGTGATTCTTGCGAAGGGCTCGCACTTTAAAATTTCATTCCGCGAATTCGGAGCGCTTGTCGCGTTCGGATTCCTCTTTGCGGTGAGTTCGCTTACATATTATGCTTCGTTCAAGTACATGGACGCGGGGCTTGCTTCAACGCTATTGTTCCTTTATCCGCTAGAAGTCTCAGTGCTCATGGCAGTGTTCTTCAAGGAGAAAATCAAGACCTGGACCATCGTTTCGATTGCGGTCTCTATGGCTGGCGTGGCTCTCCTCTATCGCGGTGGTGATGGCGTGCCGCTCAGTACAGTGGGTCTTATGCTTGCTTTCGCCTCTTCGATTTCTTACGCGATATACATGGTGATGGCGAACCGCATCAAACTGCAGATGGGCTCCGTGAAAATGACGTTCTACGCCATCTGTTTCTGCCTTGTGTTTTTATTGCTTTATTCGGTAACGCTCGGTTCGGGCCTCCCGCCGGTGTTTACGCAGGCAAGTTCGTGGGGGTGGGGATTCATGCTCGGGCTCGTGCCGACGGTGCTTTCGCTCATATTCATGGTGAAAGCGGTCAAGATTATCGGGTCTACGCCTACGGCGATTCTCGGGGCGCTTGAACCCGTGACTGCGGTAACGATAGGCGTGCTTGTCTTTGGGGAAGTCCTTACGGGCAGGCTCATCGCGGGCATTCTCCTGATTCTCGGGTCCACCGTGCTTATCGCCGCCAAGCGGAAATAACCTGCCATCTGCCCTCTGCCAACTAATTACTATATTCACAGGCATGCAGGCAATTTGTTCTAAATGCAATAAGGAATTCAACGACAAGGTGGGAATGTCCCCCTTGCAGAGCAACATGGCTATTCGCGTGCGCAACAAGGTGGGCAACATCTGCCCCGAGTGTCGCGCCGAAATAAGCAAGACTCGCCGTGGGTGGTGGAAAATGTGGTTCTATGACTTGAAGATAGGTTTTTACTGCTTCTGGTTCCTGGTTCCCGTGGTGCTCTTCTTTGCGGCGTTTACGGTGTTCCTTGCCTTGTATGTTCTTTAAAGGGGGGGCTATTTTGTCTAGGATTACGCTGGTTTGCTTGCCCTTGCTGGCTTTGCTTGCGGGCTGTGCTTCATCTGAGAAGGCGGTTTCTAAAAAGGATGCTTCTGCAGAAGGAACGAATGAAAATGCCGTTTTTGAGGATGCAGTTTCCGAAGAAGAACTTTTGACGAGATACCAGCGCGCAAGGCACATGCTCTGGCAGGTTTCGGATTCCAATTCCAGCGTTTACCTGCTGGGGAGCGTCCATTTTGCAGACTCCACGTTCTACCCGCTGGATTCGGCGATTACGAATGCTTTCGACCGCTCCGATGAGCTTGCGGTGGAACTCGATATGACCGATACTGCTGTGTTTATGGAAATTGCCCGTCAGTCGGAACTGCGGGGCAAACTGCCCGCGGGGCAGTCCTTGGCGCAGGTCTTGCCCAAGGATGTCAAGAAGCAACTCGATAGCGTCTGCGCTTCGTGGTATCTTGCCCCGGAAGTCCTCGATGGCTTCAAACCTTGGTCTGCGGCAATGACGCTCAGTTCCATTGCCATAATGCGGCTCGGTTTCGACCCGAATCTCGGGATAGATTTCTACTTCTTGCGTAGTGCGCAGGAATCCAAGAAGAAGGTTGTTTCTCTCGAGTCGGCTGCAGACCAGATTGCCGTGCTTGTGGGTGAGGGCCTCCCGGATTCGCTCGGCATTTACTACCTCAAGAGCACGTTAAGCCAACTGCAGGTGATGGATTCCTCCATCACGCTGATGATGGGTGCCTGGGTAAAGGGCGATGATTCGCTTTTCCGGGAAGCCATGTACATGGAACCTGAAGGTAGCGCTACGGATTCCCTGCTGGAAGCGCAAATCGAGGATCTCGTCTACATTGCCCGCAACAGGACGATGGCGGATTCCGTTGCGGCCTTCCTTGCGCAGGACCGTAAAGTGTTTGTCGTAGTGGGGGCCGCTCACATGGCGGGGAAGGGCGATAACGTGCTCAAGCTCCTGCGCGACAAGGGCCTGACGGTAGTACAGCGCTAGTTTTGCGGCATCTTGCGCCGTTTTTGCCGTTGTCTATGGACAACTTGTAAAAGCAATTTTTGCTGAAGTCGCCCTTTTTGCGTGAAAAAAGAATAGATTTATAAAAAAGTTGGTTGTACAAGGAGTATGCGGGATGTTTGAAGTTCCTTCCAAAGTTATTGCCGTCTTGTGCGGGCTCGCGGTATGCGCGTCTGCCGCGGTGGACCAGTGCAAGCCCATTGGCTGGGCGACCCGTTCGGGCCGTACGTCGACCCCCTTCGAGGTGACGGGAGGCGGTAACGCGACCCCCATTACGGTAACAACATTCGCCGACCTGCAAAAGTATGCGAAGGATTCCTCGCCGCGGGTCATCTACATTGACGGTACCCTCGGCAGCGGCTGGAGCGGCACGACCGGCGACCGCCTGAACATCACCGGCTCCAACAAGACGATTATCGGCCTCAGGCCGGGTACGCTCCTGAAGGCTCCCATCCACATCAGCAAGGCATCGAACATCATTGTCCGTAACATCGTCATCCAGGGCCCGGGCAGCAATGCCGACCAGGCGTGGGACAACCTCACCATCGAAAACGACGGCTCCAAGAACATCTGGATTGACCACTGCGAATTCTGGGACGGCCAGGACGGCAACGCCGACGTGGTGAAGGGTGCAGACAACGTAACGTTTACGTGGTGCATCTTCGGCTACAAGAAAAAGAGCACGCACAACCTCTCGAACCTCATCGGCAGTTCCGACAACGAGCCCGTGAGCGAAGGCAAGCTGAACGTGACCTACATGTTCAACTGGTGGAAAGCGGCGAACCAGCGCAAGCCGCGCTGCCGTTACGGCAACGTGCATGTGGTGAACAACCTCCTCACTGGCGATGCAAGCGTCACGGGCGGTACAGACGTGCTGGGCGTTTCGGCGGGCCACATGTGCACGGTGCGTACCGAGCGTAACGTGTTCATCAACGAGGCTAACCCGATTTACACCGGGAACGCGAATGGCACCGGCGTGAACGAGGTAATCGACAACATCTTTACGAACTGCTCGGGCAACACGAAGGGCACGGGAAAGTCGTTTACGCCGCCCTACGACTATACGGGCTTCATGCTGCCGGCAAGCGAGGTGGAAGCCGCCGTGAAGGCGAATGCGGGCGCGACACTCAAGAGCCCCACGGAATGCGACGCGAACTATGTGGAGCCGCCACCCCCGACTCCCGACAGGCAGTACCAGGCGGACAAGGGCACGGCGACCAACAGCTTTATCGAAACTTCGAATGCAGGCTACCATGGCGATGCCTACGTGAACTTTGACAAGGGCGGAAGCGTGGTCGTGCCCGTGAAGGTCGACGTGGCGGGCGAATACAAGTTCGAAATCGATTTCGCTAACGGTTCTAGCGAGGACCGCAGCCTGGTGATTTCTTCTGCAATAGACACGGCGACGAGCGTGTTCGAGAAGACGGGCGCCTGGAGCACTTGGAAAACGCAGGAAGTCTCGCTCAAGCTTACGGCGGGCGAGAACAGCGTGAAGTTTGCGACGCTTGCCGAAAAGGATGGCCCGAATATCGACCAGTTCGACGTGACGCTCGTGAAGGAGATTGCCGCGCCGGATACCACGAAGAAGGATACGGCTGTCGGCGACACGAGCTCGGGCGATACCTCGAAGCCGGATGCGATTCCGCTGCTTTCGGGCTTGTCGCTCCAGCAGGGTGCATACAGCGTGAGTGTCTATGCGACTGACGGCAGGTTTATCCGCAAGGTGGAAAATGTCTCGCAGGCGATGCTCCGCGACACGCGTGAACTGACCGCAGGTCTCCCCGCGGGCGTGTACCTGGTACGCGTTACCGCACCGGGCGTAAGCAGGAACTACTTTACCGCAGTGAAATAGACTCGAATGTAGATGCGAATAGTTTCAGTATGCAAAAGAAACAGCCCCGAAATCTCGGGGCCATTTTCATATCTTGCGCAGGGCTTGCGAAGTTTAACGCGCGCGGTTTAAAACGAGCGGTCGCTTCTGTGAGCAACAAAGCCCCTAGTATTAACTAGGGGCGGTTGCGACCTTTGGACACTTGCGCTTTAGCGCTTAGTGTACATGGCCACCTTTAGGTGGGAGCGAGTGAGGAACCGGAGGTTTCGCACCCGAGACGACGAACGAGCGGTCGTTATATTTTTGCAGCTTTTTTCAACGCTGCGGCCTTGTCCGTCTTTTCCCACGTGAAGCGAGCACCCGTGCGGCCGAAGTGGCCGAGCGCGGCGGTCGCCACGTAGCCGGGCTTCCTCAGGTCGAGCATCTTCTCGATGCCGGCCGGGGAAAGGTCGAAGTTCTTCGCGACGATTTCTTCAATCTTGCGGTCGTCAATCTTGCCGGTACCGAAGGTGTTCACGAGCACGGACACGGGCTTGCTGTAACCGATGGCGTAGGCGAGCTGGACTTCGCAACGGTAGGCGAGGCCTGCAGCCACGATGTTCTTGGCTACGTAGCGGGCAGCGTATGCTGCGCTGCGGTCCACCTTGGAGGGGTCCTTGCCGCTGAATGCGCCACCGCCATGGCGGCCCATGCCGCCGTAGGTGTCCACGATAATCTTGCGTCCGGTGAGGCCGCAGTCGCCGTGCGGGCCGCCCACGACGAACTTGCCGGTCGGGTTCACGAGGTAGCGGGTATTCTTGTCGAGGAGCTTGGCCGGGATGACCTTCTTGATGAGCTTCTCGATGATTTCCTTTTCGATCACGGCGTGCTTGAGTTCCTTGCCCTTCACGAATTCGTCGTGCTGGGTAGAAATCACGACAGTGTCCACGCGCACGGGCTTGTCGTTTTCGTCGTATTCCACCGTCACCTGGGACTTGGCATCCGGACGGAGCCACTTGATGGCGCCGGATTCGCGGAGTTCCTGGATCTTTTCCATGAGCTTGTGGGCTAGGCTGATCGGGAGCGGCATCAGTTCCGGCGTCTCGTTCACGGCGTAACCGAACATCATGCCCTGGTCACCGGCGCCCTGCTTGTCATCCTTCTTGCCGTCGGCGGCCTTGGCATCCACGCCCTGGGCAATGTCGGGGGACTGCTTGTCCATCGCGACGAGCACGGCGCAGCCCTTGTAGTCGAACTGCAGGTCGGGGTTCACGTAGCCGATATTCTTGATGGTGTTGCGGGCGACTTCCTGGAAATCGACGTTCGCCTTGGTGGTGATTTCGCCGGAAATCACGACGAGGCCCGTGTTCACGAGCGTTTCGCAGGCCACGCGGCTCTTCGGGTCCTGTGCGAGGCAGGCGTCGAGGATGGAGTCGGAAATCTGGTCGGCGACCTTGTCGGGGTGGCCCTTGGACACAGATTCAGAGGTAAAAAGATAATGTGCCATTATGGCTCCTTTGTGCTTCCAGCACCGAAAAGAATGTCGCATTTTTGAGCATTCCCAAGCGCTGAAAAAACGTGTTCATTTTTATGCATAAATGTACAAAAACGCATAAGGTTTGACAACTCCGGACAGGCGGGGTAGGTTCAATTTGTCGTCATCTCTAGAATGTTTTTGGGCGGTTTATCGGCCTTTTGTGCAAAAGGGCCTTTTTTGACGTTGTTGTGGAGTCTATTTTGTTACCTTTTTGAATAGGTCTGGGGTAACTCATGTTTTTTCGAATTTTTGCGCTTACCGCATTGGTTTCATCGGGGTTGATTGTTACAGCCTGTGGTGACGACAATTCCGTTGTACGCGATAACCTTCCGGGGAGTGTGCCGGAAGGGGTTGAATTTGGATCGTTTGTCGATAACCGCGACGGGGAATTCTATGCAACCGTCGTTATAGGTGACCAGGAATGGATGGCAGAGAACCTCCGCTATATCCCGCCGAAGGGAGGGAGTTTCTGTTACGATGACGACCCGAAGAACTGCAAGAAGTACGGCCGTCTTTACACCTGGGGCTCCGTCATGGATACCACCGGGGTCACCTGCGACAGCGATGACCCGGAGTGCTTCAACTGTGCGTCGAACCGCCGTTGCTACCAGTGCGGCATGGGGACTCTCTGCTTTGTCCATACGACGTTCCGGGGAATCTGTCCGGAACACTGGCACGTTCCCTCGCGTGAGGAGTGGCAGCGCCTGCTCGGCCTTTATGCAACCCAGGTAAAGACGAACTATAGCGAATATATGGATTACGAAGGGGTTAGCAATAGTTTCAAGGATATCCGTTCCTGGGACAAAGGGACAAACCTGTACGGATTCTCCGTGATGCCTGCGGGAGTCTGGATCCAGCGCAGGGTCTTTGACGATACTGACGACCCTAACGGCTACATAAAGTGGGATTATTTCGACAAGGGGTCCGAAACCTATTTCTGGACATCCAGCGAAAGACATTTCGAGTATGCAAATGCGGTACGCTTCTACGAGTACGATGTTGTCAATCTCCTTTACGAAGACAAGTACAACGGTTACTCCCTGCGTTGCGTGCGCGATGTGGAACCGGGGAGGGTCTATTCCCTGGATTCTTCCGCTTATAGCGATTTTGATGAGAATGCAGCAAAACTGGTCGATCCACGTGATTCATCCGAATACAGGGTGACTGCAGTAGGGCCGCAATTCTGGCTTGCCCGCAATGTCGATATTGAACCCGAGGTTGGCGAGAGTTCTTGCTACGGAGACAGTACAGAGAATTGCAAAATTTACGGGAAACTCTACGACTGGGAGGCGGCTCAGTCGGTCTGCCCGCCTGGGACGCACCTGCCGTCCTCCGATGAATGGAACTCGATGCGGCAGTATCTCGAAAATCTCCGGGAAGGTTCCAGCTATGTCGCTTCGTGGCTCAGGTCCAGGGATTCCCTCTGGTCCAATTCCAGCTCCGCGCGCGATGACTTTTTCCGGTTTACCGCGAAGCCCGCGGGCTACATGAACGAGGAGGGCGTCTACAAGGATAAGGGTGCGGGTGCCTATTTCTGGAGTTCCACGTTGACAGATGGTGCTGTCGGTATGTATCATTTAGGTGATGGCTGCTGTATTGACTTGGGCCAGAAATTTTCTCCCGCGGCTCAGGCCTCCGTCCGGTGTGTCGTGGATGCTCATAAGGACGAATAGCGAGGTCTCATGCGAATTTCTGATTTTTCCGGCTGGCTGAACGACCTTCTTGAACCGCACGCGTTCAAGGACTACTGTGTGGATGGCCTCTGCGTGGAGGCGTCCGACAAGGTGACCCGCGTCGTGACGGGAGTATCTTTCCGTGACAGGCTTATCGATGCGGCAATCGAGGAACATGCGGATTGCATTATCGTCCACCACCCGAATGGCTTTTGGCAGGGTGAGAACCGCGTGCTCGTGGGCAAGTTCGGCGAGCGTATGCGCCGCCTGATGCAAAACGGCATCTCGCTTTACGGCTACCACCTGCCGCTCGACGGCCACATGGAAATCGGCAACAACGTGCAGATTGCCCGTGCGCTCGGCCTGGAAAAGATTGATGGGTTTATGCGTGAGGGCGAACGCACCGTTGGCGTCGTGGGGGAGTTTGCCGAGCCTGTTTCGCGCGAGGGCTTTGTGGACCTTGCCTGCGGAGTTTTCGAGCACGGGGTTCAGCACAGCCTCCTGTACGGCAGCGAGATGGTCCGGAAGGTTGCCATCTGCAGCGGTTCCGGCGCAAGCGGCATCGAGGAGGCCAAGTCCCTCGGTTGCGACACGTTTATTACCGGCGAAATCAAGGAGGCCGTGCCCATCGCCGTGGAAGAACTCGGGTTCAACCTGGTTTCTGCGGGGCACCACCGCACCGAGATTTTTGGCGTGCGCGCCCTTGCCCGGAAAATCGAGAACGACCTCAAGATACCCGCCAAGTTCGTGGATATCGACAACCCGGTCTAGTGAACAGTGCCGCCCGCGTGGCGGCCTCTTACTTTTTTCTTATTTTGGTGCCGTTTTTTGCGAAATTTAAGCAAAAATGCGGATTTTACAATATAATAGAGGTTTTTACTTTTCTTTTTAGGGGTGTTTTTCTATCTTCTTGCCCGTGAAATTCGTAAAGGCCAACATCCATTACCAGAATTCATCGAAGTCGGTGACCCTCAACTTGCCGGAATTCCTTTTCCGCGGGCACTGGGCGGTCCGCGCCTTCGTCGTCGTTGGCCTCCTCCTTCTCGTAGTCCAGTTTTCCGCTACCTTCGTGCACGATGCCGTGCTGAAGCATGTCATCAAGTCGCGCCAGTACCTTGACCGCCAGATGGTGCAGATCGAGGGTACGCTCGACTACCTGGACGGGACTTCCGGCGTATTTTTCAAGGACGAACAGCGCGTGCATTCCAAGTTCGCGCTTACCCCGCCCGATGCTCAGGCCCGTGAACTGGGAACCGGTGGCTTTATCGGCCCCGAGTCGCTCCTGGTGCGCGGAACCTCCCCGGTATTTGAACGCATGGCGCTCCTTCGCGAGAATGCAGCGCGCATCCAGAACAAGCTCGATATGAACAACGCTGCGTTCTCCTCGCTCTCCGAATACGTGGGGCAGCAGCAGTCCCGCTGGCGTTATATACCTTCTATCGCTCCCACGCGAGGCAGGCTCGGTTCTGGGTTCGGCCCGCGCGTCCACCCGGTAACCGGCGAAGTCGGCCGCATGCACCAGGGTGTGGATATTGCGAACGAGCGCTGGACCCCGATTTTTGCGACGGCGGACGGCGTGGTGGAAAACGCCATGTACAATCCGTCGTTCGGTAACTTTGTGGCGATAAGCCACGGAAACGGGATTCGTACCCGTTATGGTCACATGCAGATGCTCCTCGTCAAGCCTGGACAGCTGGTCCACCGCTACGAGATCATCGGCTATATGGGTTCTACCGGCATGTCTACCGGCTCGCACCTCCACTACGAGGTCTGGGTCGGCGACCGTCCTGTAAACCCCGTTGCCTATATTCTTCCAGGCGACTACTCGGTCGACTGATATCCTGGCTTGCTCCAGTTAGGTGGCGTTCCTTCGGGACGGCGGGCGGGATAAACCCCTTCGGGGGACTACATGAAATTATTGCCCTGGCTTGCGGTAACCATTCCCGCATGCCCAATGCTTGTGGAGGTGTTTCCGGACCCGACGGACGTACCTGACCAGGACGGGGAGTTTGTCGAGGTGCGCCTGGATGCTACGTTCCGGGCGGACACGTTAACGCTGCTCATGGACGGGAAGGCGGCTGTCCGGGTGCCGTACCCGGAGGGGAACCGCCTGGTGCTGGTACACGACAGCGCATTTTGCCCCGTGCGTGAGAATGTCGCCTGCGCGGTATTCAAGGAATCGCTCCCGAATTCGCGGGAAAGTCTGTGGAAACTCGAGGCGGGCACGTGCACGGATTCCGTGCTGGTGCCGGCCTCGAAGGCGGGGAAGGCGTACCAGCGGCGCGGTGGTACCGACGACTGGGAGTTTACCGCCGCCACGCCGGGTTTCGCGAATGCAGGTTACGAGCAGGGAATCGCAGACTGCGGGATTGGCGCACTGCGGGTCGTGCCCGGGGAGGTTTCCGCGGGCGTGTTTGAATTCCGGGTGGAGGGCGTTCTCGATGGTTGCGACAGTGCGCAGGTTCATGCGGGCTGGCTCGACCTGATGGCGGGTGTAGCGCAATCCGGACGGCTCGATACGCTCGCCGTTTCGGGCCGGTTCGGATTCGTGTTTACCGCCCGAGGGAGCGTGCTGCTGCAGGTCTCGCTCCCGGAAGACGAGTACCCGCTGAATGACAAAATCGATACGCTTCTCGTGGTACCGGGCAAGGCCCCGCTCGTGATATCGGAGGTGCACCACTGCCCGCAGGAGCCCGTTCCCGAGTGGGTGGAGGTGTTCAACGCGTCGCGCTCGGCGGTGCCGCTGTCGCAGGTGGGTTTCTGCGGCAGGGGCGGCGTGCTGGGCGGTAGCGGGGATTCCCTACACCCCCTGCAGGCGCTTCTCGTGACACGCGATTCGCTCGAGTTGAGGAGGCAGGTCGGGTTTCCCGACGTGCGGATTGCGCAGGTGGCGCTCGGGTACCTGAACAACACCGGCGGGTCGCTCGCCCTGTGTTACGGAGGGCAGGTTATAGACTCGGTTAGCTGGGGCAAGGGGACTGCGGTCTGCCCCGCAGGTTTCAGCCCGCTTTCGGGTGCTACCGACGATTCGCCCGGGTTTGTGCGCAAGGCGGGCAAAAAGACCGAGGCCCCGTTCACGCTGACGCTTTCCAGCCGGGTGGTGCGTGCGCGCGGCGTGCCCCTGCGGGTTCGGGTCGAGGGGGAGGGCGAGGTGAAGGTGCGCCTGCTTGATTCGGCTAGCAGGGAGGTGTGGAACGCCGTCGCGCAGGCGAGTTCCCCGCAGTGGATGGACGTACCCGTGCAGAGCCTGGGGAGCCGCGGCGTGAACTACGTGGCGGCGAGGCAGGGCGATTATGAAAAGGTGGTGGGAATTGTACTGCGTCCTTAGTTTGTCTAAAATCGCGGGCCGTTTAGTTCAGGGCCGTTTAATCGCGCGCGGCTTGCTCCCGTGCTGTCAAAACTCCTGTCTTGAACTGCGTCGCCTTGCCACCATCATCTTCCTTGTTGGCTTTCTTTCGGGTTTCATCTCGCAGGCCTTCTGCTTCGATGCTCCTGTCGCCTTTGTCGGCGACTTCGGTTGCGCTCCCGAGGGGCTTTCGGGCTGGAACTCCACTCCGGCGCGCAGGGCAGCTCCCGCTTTCGGCATTTCGGGCTACATGCGTTCGGATTCTCCCGAGGAATGGGTGCTCTCTGCCGCGGGGGAGTGGGGCAACCCGCATTACCGTGTCGCGTTCCTTTACAGCTACTACGCGCTCGATTCCCTGTTCCGAGAGTCGGGTGCGTCCATCGAGGCGTCGTTTTCCCGCTGGTTCCTTGTGGCGGGTCTCGGGTTCGGCGGTATAACGCAGTGGGTTCCGGGCGATGCCGCCTGGCTCCGCTACAGGCTCAAGTTCGGAATCTCCGCGCAGGCGAGGGGCTTCACGCTTGCTTCCTGGTGGCAGGGCTTTACTGACGAATGGCGGGAGTACCCGCGTGTGGGCGTGTTCTGGGACGCCTCGCAATCCTTCCGTGCCTATGTCGCGACGGACATGCAGGCTGTTTTCGTCGGCACAAGCCTTCGCTTTGCGTGGGGGAGTATCGAAACCTCGTACAGTTTTCCGGGCTTTTCGCTTGCGTTCGGGATTTCGTTCGCCTTCTCCGGGTATGGAATCGGGGCAAAATACGGTACGGGCGGCGCTCTTGGCCCGTGGGAAGGGCTCTGGGTGTCCAAATCGCTAAAAAAGGGAACTTAATTACAGGAATAGATGTTCCCGGCGCGATATTTTGTTTATCTTGTAGGTATGGATTCTGCGATTTCCGTTGCCGGACTCGGAATAAACTGGGTCATTGTGCTTGCCTTTACGTGCGTCATCCTTTTGGTGGCGTGCTGTATTTTCGTGTTCCTGCTGCGCGAGGGCATTCACAAGCAGAGGCTTTACGACAAGTTCCAGGGCAGTGTCAACGAGTTTATTGTCGTACTGTCGCGCAGGCTCGAGTTCCTGTACGGGCTTCCGATGTACACGTCAGACCCGCTGTTTGCGAGGCTCTCTTCGGGCAATATTTTCCAGGACCTGCTTCGCTCGAAGGACTGGTCCCGAATGAAGCTGTACTTTGACGAGGTGGAAAAACACCAGAACATGTCGTTTGTATTTTCCGTGGAAATAGACCCGACAAATGCGAATTCCGACCAGAGCCGTGTGCAGTGGTACGAAATGAAGACGGTGCTCGATTATGTATCCGTGCAGGAATACCGCTACATCTGCTTTATCAAGAACTTTACCCGCGAAAACGAGAACAGGAAGGAACGCGAGCGCATTCAGGTGCGGCTCGATAACCTGTTGCAGAATACCGGCGACTTCCTCTGGAATTTTGAGGTCGATGACCGAAGGTTCAGGCTCCTTACCCCGCTTATGGACGAGGAACATCGCGTTATCCCGCAATCTACGGGCTATGTGGATATCCGCAAGATGATGCCGGAATCCGACTACAACCTTCTCGATGCCGTGGTGAATGCGCGCGTCAAGGATTTCCATACCTACGGTTCCAGGGGCGATCCGTTCGAGACAATCAAGCTGCGTCTGTATGGTGCCGACAGGGCTATGGTGTGGTACTGCTTCCGCTGCAGGCTCGTAAACGACGAGGACAACCGCCTTGTGCTGCAGGGCTCGGCACGCCGCATGGATATGGTACTCGACAACCCTGTTTCGGACGATGACGACAAGGAAGCCATGCTTTCGGCGGTGCTCTCGTTCCCCGATGTGCGCGTGCTGTGGGCTGACAGGAACTTTACCATCCAGGGTTGCAACCAGGCTTTTGCGACCGACTTCCAGATTGTGAACCCGAAGGACATTTACGGGAAGAACTTGGATGCGGTTCTTACGAGCAGAATCCTGCCGCACGTGTCGAAAATCTTTTCGGAAGTGTTCGATACCGGAAGGAGCGTTGCCTGGAAGGGCGGGTTCTTGAAGGAAAACAGCCTGCTCATGTTCAACGCCGTTCCGCTCAAGTCGAAGGACAATGTGCTCCATTCCGTTTTGGGCGTGTACATAGTGCTTGACAAGAGCGACTTTGTAGAAGACGAAGAAAACGTTTAATCAAAAGGAGATATTATGAAAAAGTTATTCGGTCTTGTGATTTGTTCTGCGTTTATGCTTTGTGCCTGCAATGAAGCGAACGCCGAGAAGTCTGCAACTGCGAAGGGAGCCCCCGCCGCACAGCCTGCGGCTGCGGTCGCGGCGCCCAAGCCTGCAGAATCTGCTCCGGCTCCGGAAGCCCCGAAGGCGCAGATTACCAACATCGACTGGGCGAAGGCTCTCGAGATGCAGAAGGCCGGTGGCGTGCTGATTGACGTGCGCACTCCGGGCGAGGTTGCCGAGGGTACTGCCCCGGGTTCCATCAATATTCCGCTCCAGGAAGCCGAACAGCGCCTCGCTGAATTCCCGAAGGACAAGGACCTGCTTATCTTCTGCCGTAGCGGCAAGCGCAGCATGGCTGTTTCGAACATCCTTATCCAGAACGGGTACGAGCGCGTGTTCAACGTGGTCGGCGGTTTCATGGCCTTCCCGAAGAACTAGTGAATTACTTACAGCTCGCACTTGAAGAATCGTTTTTCTCCATCGGGGTTAGCCGTCCTAATCCTGCTGTGGGGGCTGTTGTCGTTAAAGACGGGATTGTGGTGGGGAAGGGGCGTACGCAGCGCCCCGGGAGCGCCCATGCCGAAGTGATGGCGCTGCGTGACGCGGGCGAACTCGCCCGCGGCGCGGCCATATACGTGACGCTCGAGCCCTGTTGCCACTATGGCCGCACGCCCCCCTGCACCAAGGCTATCATCGATGCAGGAATCAAGGAAGTTTATTTCGCGCACGCCGACCCGAATCCGGTAGTGCGCGGCAACAGCCGCAAGGTTCTCGAGGAGGCGGGAGTCCGCGTTTTCGAGGGTGTTGAAGCCTGCATTGCCGCCTGCTTTGAAGATACGGATGAAGGTGATTGCGGGAGCGGCTGCCGCGTGTTCGGGTACGATGCTTCCGGGCGTGCTGCCGGCAATCCCGTGCCTATTTCGGGTGCTGGGATGCGCGCGCCTTCAGAAGCAGAAATCGAGGGGCGCAGCGTATTTGCAGAAATCGAGCGCTACTTCGAGGCGTATGATTACTTTGTGCGCAACAAGAAGACGTTTGTCGAAGTAAAGTGCGCCGTGTCGGAATCGGGATTCATGGGGATCGCACGGCCCGATGGCTCGCATGCCCCGCTTTGCATAACGGGTCAGGGTGCGAACTGCTGGAACCATGAACTGCGCGCGATGAGCGATGCAATTCTTGTGGGTGCCGGGACGCTCCTTGCGGACAATCCCTCGCTTGACGTGAGGTATGCCCGCGGGAACAATCCTGTGAAGGTCCTCTGGGCGGGGCACCGCGTTTTTACCTGCGAAGAAGCGGATACCTTGAAGGTTTTCCAGGCGGGAGAGACGCTCGTGTTTTCGTATGTCCCGCAACAGGCCCTTGCTGCTCGTGACGGGATTGAGGTTTTTGTGCTGGCTTCCGGCGATTTTGGTTCGGGATGGTGCGAGATGCTTGCGGAACTTTCCCGCCGCGGGATGCACCGCCTGATGGTCGAACCCGGCGCGACGCTTGCGCATCTTCTTTTTGAGAATTCTGCCGGCGACGTCTCTGATGGCGATGCGCACGAAAGTCGCCCCCTCTGGAACCGACTGGACCTGTGGCATTCCACAGACCCGCATGTCGAGGAAGTTCTTGATGGCTTTACCCCGCAAGACGGGGCCCGCAAAAACGTGCTCGCCCCGCTTTCCTTTCCTGGGTTTCCCTCGGGTGCAATTGCCCGCGAGTCGGCAATGCTCGGCCCCGACGTGCTGACCGTCTATTACCCGGGATAACGTTATCCCGCGGGCATTTCGTTTTGGAGCGAAGCCTGCGGGCATATTTCAACCAGAGCGGAACCCGCGGGCATCTCGCCATCTATTTCACAATCACCATCGGGCTCGTTTCGCTCAGCAGGTAGTCCCATTCCTCGCGAATCTTGTTGTATTCGCTCGGGTCGGCGTACAGCGCGAACGTCGTCCAGTTGATGGAGGCTTGGGCCCCTGCGCTCACGCCCTTCTCGAAGCTTACATAGTCTGCGTCGCGGGCGAGTGCCTTCGGGCCGACAACGTTCACGCTCTTGCCGTCGGCAGCCTTCACGGTGAGGCTGTAGTGGAACTGCGTCTCGTGCGGCATGCGGATGGGGTGGTAGCGCTTTGCGACCTTGGGCATCTTGAACAGGCTGCGCTCCCACACGTTGGGGAACCGCCCCTTCATTTCGCCGCCCTGCCCGAAGTATGCCTTGGACCCGTAGGTGGTCACGAGAACGAGAGGCTTGTTGAACTCGTCGAGGTTCTTGATTTCGACCTTCGAAATGTTCACGTCGGGCACGCCCTGCGCCATGAAGTCTTCCATGAGCTTTTCCTGCTCCTTGACTTCGCGTCCGTAGAACTTGTTGCGGATGGCGCTGGCGAACTTGCCTTCCAGCGTCACGGAATCGCGGAACTCGCAGGTGCCGTCGTTCCCGATAAAGAGCCTGTGGTCAATCGCAATCTTGTGTTCCTGGTTGTCTTCGAGAATTGGCGTCTGCGTCACGCGGCTGTTCTCGCCGTCGATAATGAGGGCCACCTTGCCTTCCATGTCGAGCGGCACGGGGCGGTCGTTGCCCGTCTTGTCGGTCGCGTCAATCCACATTTCGCTTATGCGGTCCTGCTTGGGCACGTAGAGAATCATGTGGTTGAACTGCTGGATGGTCGGCAGCTGCGAGAAGCCCTCTTCCGTGAGGTGGATTGCGGTGAGGTAGCTCTTGACGCCGATGGTCGCGAGCATTTCTTTAAGCAATAGAGCCATGTCCTTACAGTCGCCACGACGCTCCTTGAGCGTCACTTCGGCGGTTTGCGGGATAAGGCTGTGGCCGCCGAAGCGGATATCGCGGTAGCGGATATCGTGGCGCACGAAGTTCGCGATTGCCTTCACGGCCTCGTTCCCAATCTTGTTGCCCTTCACCTCGAATGCCTTCTCGCGCACGCTCACAGCCTGCTTGAACTGGTGCTTGATGAGGTTCTGGTAGTCTTCGCCGACCTCCTTCCACTGTTGCTTGCCGGTGAGCATCAGGCCTGCGCCAAAATCGCGGTACACGGGCATGTAGAGTTCCTTGCGCGTAACGACCGGGCTCTCGATTTTCCATTCGCGCCCGCCCTTGATGTTTTCGCGCTCGAGCGGTCCGTATTCCTCGGTGGTGAACGCGTTCGTGTCGGCGTACACGCGGAATATGGACTGGCCCACGGGAACGTCCTTGCTGCTCACGAAGTCGGTGTAGGGTATCATGCCCTTCGCCTCGATGGCGGTGCGGCTGAACTGCAGATAAATGAAGTCGCCCGGCGCGAGTTCCGAGAGCGGGAAGTGCGCCATCTGGCTTTCGTTCTTGCCGCCGATTTCGGTCGCGTAGGTGATGTAGGCACCGTTCAGGCTAGCCTTCTGCTTCAAGTTCCAGTTGCTGTCGTACACTTCGAGCGCGTTGAGGAATATGCGGTCGTAACCCGGCAGAAAATCGAAGGTGAACTCGCGGTAGATGGCCGCGCCGCGCACGTCGAGGATTTCCATGAGCATCTCCTCGCTCCTGCTCCACGGCTGGTTCTTTTCGGCCTTCAGGCATTCCTTGCGGTAGTGCACCACGGCGGGGAAGTCGCCCTCGACGGCTTCCTGCTTGGCTTTTGCGCTCAGCAGGCTCTTGATGTTCGCGGTACGTTCTTCCACCGGCGTGATGGGCTTCTGCAGCGTGCGGTTGTCGGCCTTCCCGAGGAACGCCTTGGTGGCGCTGAGGAAGCTCTTCGCGTCTTCGTTGTCGGGCTTGAGCGAGAGCGCCTTGGTGAGCGCCTTTTCGGCGTCGCGGTAATTGTGGCTGTAGAAGAGAATCTTCCCGTGCATGGTCCAGAGCTTGTAATCGTTTTTTTCTTTTTGAAGGGTCTCTTCGCTGATGGCGCGTGCTTCCTCGTAGCGGCCCAGGAACATGAGGGCGTCCATGAGGGTTTCGCCCAAATCCTTGCTCATCCCGAACCGGCCTCGTACCCCATATAATATTTCGACGGCTTCGGCGTACTGGTCCAGGCCCATGTAGGTCTTCGCGAGGTAAACGCCCAGGCGGCTGCTCGGCTGCGTGTCGTAGAGGCGCTGCACCACAACGAGCGACTGGTGGCGCTGTCCGAGTCCCCAGAGCGCGTCGGAGAGGTTGATGACGTATTCTGGATTGTTCGGCGTGAATTGGAGCGCCGCTTCCGCACATTCGCGGGCGTGGCTGTAGTCGAACAGGACCTCGTACATTTCTCCGAGAATCGAGAGGAGCTTGCCGTTCTTGCGTACGAGCGGCATCTGGCTTGTAAAGTAGGCGATGCCCGGGCCGTAGAGTTCCTTCATCTGGTAGATAAACCCGCAGTTCACGAGGTAGAGCGGTTCCTCGGGGTCCATCTTGTTCGCGCGCTCGAAGTAGCTGAGCGCCACGAGCGGCTGGTCTTCCACAAGGCGGAGGATACCCACCTGGTTCATCACGGCGGCATTGAACTTGTTCTGCTTCCTGGTGCTTTCGGCGTCGGTCGCCTGCGCGGGCTTGGCCCCCACGGAGAGCCCTTCGATGGCGTTGTCTATTGCCTTCGCGTATTTCTTCTGCGTCGCGCCCTGCGTCCAGGCCGCAATCAAGATTCCGCGTCCGTTCTCGTAGAAGAACCGTCCCTTGTAGGCGAAATCGAAATTCCCGACCATGTGGGTGAGCGTGAATTCCTGGGCGTAGCGGTCGCCGACTTTCGTACGGCGTGCATCGAGCGTGCGGTTGTTCGGGTCCACGCCCAGGCGGGTGAGGAGCACCTTGAACATATCCTGCTGGTTAATCACGTCGGGCGGGAGGATGGCGCCATATACAAATAGCGAGACTTCCTCGGAATTGTCGGTGAGCACCAGGTCGGGGTCGTTGTTCTGCTTCGCGATGCCGTTCCAGAAGTGCCAAAGCGTGTCCTTCGTGCTCCAGGTGTAGCCGAGCGCTGCGGAAGTGTGGCTCTGGATGCGTTCCGGAGAGAGTTCCGGGCCCTGTTCCTCGGCGATTTCGTTGAGGGTGAATCCCTTGAAGAATTCCTTCCATTCCTCCTTGAGCATGTCCTTTGCGGGCACGTTGTCGGTTGCGGTAAGCGTGAGGGTATAGACGCTGCGTCCGTTGCCCGTGACCATGCCCACTGCCTCGTACGGGGTCTCGTAGCGCTTGCCCGCGATGTCGAAGAACGCGCCGGTCGTCCCGAACGCTTCTTCGGGATTGAGCTCGCTCAAGGTCGCCTTCTTGCCGCTAGATTCCAGGCTCTGCATTTCCATGCGGGCGCGGTCCATGAGGTTCATGGGCTCGCCTTCGTCGAGCGCTACCTCGCGTAGCACCGCGCGCCTGCCCGAATTCGCGTTGTAGAACTCGTAGGGGGCTCCGTCCTCGCCGCCGATGACCGTCCAGTCGCCGCCCGGGAACTTGAAGCTGAAGCCCGCGTTGCCGATGGTGCCGTCCGGGTTGCGGACCGCGCTTGCTTTCGCGCCCGAGCCCGCCGAAGCTGCGCTCGAATTATCGTAGTCGTAATAGCTCTGCGCCGCGGTAGCGGGGGCGCCGCTCTCGTCGGCCTTCGGTTCCGGGTTGGTCAACGGGTCGCCGTTTCCGGCGCAAGAAACCAGGGATGCGAAAAGGAACAGCGCAAACAGGCCCGCACTCTGCTGTGCGGGGCGGCCGCGAAAAGCGGCCACACGGGTAAATCTTTTAGACGTTGGAATCATCATGAGAGCAAAGATACAAAAACGAAATGCGCCCGCCCTGCTTTGCTTAGTCCCAAGTGGAATATGGCAATTGGTGTGTAAAAATAAATTAAAGTGTTTGCTAAATGAACAAGGTAAAACAGGTCGGGATATGCTGCACCTGTTCGTAATTGTGTTTTTCGTCTTGTGCCCAGGTGTGGTAAAAAAGCTTATCGCCCTTGGCCGTTAGCATCTGAGCCACAAGATTCTCGTAAACGTAGCCCAAAATAGTCTTTCCCCGCAAATTTTTTTTCCAGAAAATAGCCTTTCCCCGTAAATTTTTTACCACCAGAGCTTTATGCGCAGGTAGTCAATGGCCTGGTGCGAAAGGATCCACCAGAGCGTGTGCTTTTCGGCGAAAATCTTCGCGATGCCCGTCATGCCGGGGCGGAACCATGCGGGAGTGCCGTACACGAACTCGCCGCGCACGGCGAACGTGTTTTCCTGCTCCTTGACTTCGGCGGTGGGGCTTACGCGCTTGGTCTCGAAACGGTAGACGTAGTCGGGACGGCTCTTGACGGCGAGCAGGCCCTGGTTCCCGATGGTCACGTTGCGGAGTTCCTGTTCGGGGACGTTTATTTCGACGTAGATGTTCTCGATGGATGACATCTGGAACAGTTCGGAACCCTGCTTCACGGGGGCGCCGAGCCTTTTTTGCAGGTCGCCTTCGATGATGATGGCGCTGTCGACGTTCACGACCACTGTCGCCATCGAGAGCTTGTAGCGCACGGTCTTGAGCTTTGCCTGGGTCTGGGCGAGGCGCGCCTGGTGTATGCGCATCTCCGCGAGCTCGTGTGCGGCCTGCGCCTTCTGGATTTCGCGGCGGCTGTCCTGTTCCTGGGCCATGAGGTCGGCCTCTTCGAGCCGAAGCTCCGTCTGGTTGAGGCGCAGCAGGGGCGAACCCCTGTATACCACGTCGCCCGGCTTTACGAATACGGTGTCGATGTAGCCGTCGAACGGGGCCGTGGTGTAGATAATCTTGTCGGTCTTGAGGATTGCCGGTGCGCTTATTTTGTACGGAAGCGGGAAGAGCGTCGCGAAAAGGATGAACGCGATGGCGATGAGCCCGAGCAGCTTTGCCCAGGTGTGCTCGATCCCGAAAACCTTGGAAAGCCCCTTGCGTATAGCCCTTGCCATGCGCAGGCCGAACCAGCTGCTTTTGGTGTAGAGTTCAAGGAGGCGTGCGCTGCAGAGTGTGGACGTCAGGTACACCTGTTCGCTGTCGAGGTCGCTGAACGGTCTGGAATTGCGTTCGCAGCAGATTACGCCCACGATGTCTTCGCCGTTCCGGATGGGGACCGTCAGGATGTATTTTGTGTGGTAGGCCGCGCTGTAGAGCTCGTGTTCGCGTATCGAGAGAACGTTGTTTTCGGGAGCGGGGTAGACTACCGCGGCATCCTGCTCGTAGGCCTCTTCCATGATGCCTTCGAGGTCGCTCACCACCTGCATCTTCTTTTCGAAATGGTCGGTATGGCTGAGCGCCTTCAGTACAACGTAATCGTGCTTGACCCAGCCGAGGCTCACGCGTTCGGCGCCGTACTTGTCGCAGAGCCCGCTCGCGAGCGCGAGGCTTGCCGTCTTGAACTTGTCGCAGGCGAGTACGGTCTGTGCCACGTCGAACACCTGGGTCATCTGGGAAATCTTCGCGTTGGAACTGTTCAGCGCGCCCTGCATTGCCTTGAGTATCTTGGCCGGGTCGATCTGTGGCGTCGTCTTATTCATTCAGCAGTTCCTTGCGTAGGGTGGGGGTACCCTGGTTCCATGTCTCGAGTCCGTTTTCGCGGAGGAGCGCGCCTTTGGCGAGCAGGAGCTTGACGTCGACAAGGTGCATGTCGCGGATGTTCTCGAGGTGGCGCTGCTCGGCTTTGCGCAGGTCCTCTTCCATGTCGAAAATCACGTGGTAGTTGCTCTTGCCGAGTTCCATCTTCTTGAATTCTTCTTGCAGTTCGGTTTCGTGGTAGGTGACCGCGATCTGGCTGAGCCTCGTCTGTTCGCGGATTTCGGTCGCCCTTTTCTGCAGGTTGCGGAGCTCTTCGGCAAGCTTGTCCTGGATGAGCGCGAGCCTCACGCGGGCGGCACGCACGTTTATCTTTTCGGCGGCGGCCTGGTGGCGTTCGCCCATGTTCGCGAACAGGGGTATGTCGATTTCGATTCCGCCCGAAAGTACGGTCTGCCTGTTTTCGGCATGCTTGAAGTCGCGCACGGCGCGCCTTGCGTCGCTGTCGCGGCTGCGGATGCCGAAGTTCCCGACAAGGTCGAGCGTGGGGAGCGCCCTGGTGCGGTGCTGCTTTAGGCCCTCTTCGCGCAGGTCAAGTTCCGCAAGCTGCTGCAGGTAGGCGGGGTGCATGCGGCACGAATCCGCGCTCGAATCGCCCGCTGCGGGCGTAATGGGGCCTGCAGCGGTATCGTTGTCGTTCGGGGGCCTTATGGCGAGGGGGCGGGAGTCCTGCACGTACTTGCTCGATGAGAGCGTGAGCAAAAGTTCGAGCCTCGCCCTTCTCAGCTGGTCGATTGCCGAGAGCCTCGCGCTTTCGCGGTCGGAATATTCGGCGACGGCCTTCTGCTGGTCGAGCGCCGAAAGCATGCCCAGCTGCTGCCGCTTGCTTGCGTCTTCGGCGATTTGCTTTGCGACCTGGGCGGATTTCGTGGCGAACTGGAGCGTCTGTTCGGCGTAGTAGTAGTTCCAGTAGGCTTCGTAGAACTTGTCGAGGATTTCGCCGAGCGCGCTGCGGTATTTCTGGTAGGCGATTTCCTGTTGCAGGCGGGCCAGCCGCAGGTTGCTCGTGGGCGCGAAGTAGAGCAGACCGTCCTTGAGCAGGTGCTGGCGCAGTTCGCCGCCGAAATAGAGCTCGGAGGTGTATTCGCTGTGGGTGTATGTCGCCTGGTTGAACCCGATGTTGTATTCGGTGGCGGTGGGGAGCTTGCCCTGCACGCCAATCTTGTATTCGTCGCGCGTCTCGGTAAACAGCGCGCTAGGCTTGTCGGCGCGTTCCTTGTTGATGCGCCCCACGAGGTGCGGCTCGAATTCGCCGTACGTGCCCTTTGTCATTTCGGCCTGGGCAATCCAGTTGTATTTCGCCTCCTGCACGTCGGCGTTATTTTCGACCAGCACCTTGAGCGCCTCGTCGAGTTCGAGCACCAGCGAATCCCCTGGAGTCGCCGTGCCTGCCGAATCGGCCTCCGCCGCGGGCGATTGTGCCGCCACGAGGGCAAGCGCGAGGGCGAACGGGGGCAGGTATGCGGCGTGCATGGGCATTATTGCAGGATAATCTTGCCGGTGACGCCGGGTTCTACGGAGCGGTTGGAATTGTCGAAGATGACCTTGACCGTACGGAGCAGGCTCGCCTTGTCGACCACGGGCGAGATGTATTCGACGGTTCCCTTCTTGTTGCGGGCCTGCGACGAGCCGTCGAGCAGGAGCTTCACCGTCTGGCCCACCTTGAGCCTGCTCGCCTTGTTCGCGATGATGTAGGCGGTCATGCGGCAGGTGCGGACGTCGGCGATTTCGACGATGGGTTCTAGCGCCTCCACGCTTTCGCTCCGGTTCTTGGATATGGAGACGATTTCGCCGTCGAACGGGGCGATGAGATACTGCTTTTGCAGTTGCGCGCGGGCCATGCGGTGTTCCAGCGAATCCTTGGACTTGCTCACCTTGGCGGCTTCCCATTCGGCCTTCGCCACGCGGTAGTTCATCTCGCGTTCCCAGAGCTGTTCGGCGCTCACGGAATTCGAAGTTTCGTAGAGCTTCTTGGTTACCGTCCAGTCTTTTTCGTAGGTCTCCATCTTGACCCGTGCCGAAACGACGCTCGAGGTGTCTTCGGCGCTTATCTTTGTGATGCGGGCGCGGAGTTCCTCCTCCGTCTTGACCAGGTTCACGAGCGTGTCGCCCTTGTGCACGAATGCGCCTTCCTTGACCCAGATGCGGTCAATCTTGCCGGGGACGGTGAATCCGATTTTTGCCTGGTCGATGGGTTCGGTCACGCCGTCGAAACCGGCCGCGAGGGCCGAACCGATGGCGAATAGGGCGGTTGTCAAAAACAGCGGTTTCATTTAGGTCGACGAGCTGCTCGAACTGGACGCTGTTGCGGCTGAACTTGACGACTCGGGCACCCCGCTGCTGGAGCTTGCCGTGGAATCAGCCACGCTGGAAGAAGACGGCGGGACTTCGAGTTCGGTCATGATGAGCAGGTGTTCGAGGTAAAGCCCGTTCTCCGCGTAGACGGTGACGTCCATGCCCACGGAATCGCCCGGTGTCCTCGCGTCGAGAATCTTCTCGCGCATCTGCACGAAAAGCGTATCCTTGCTTATCCAGGCGTCCGCCGTGGCGAAACTCCCGTTGCACGAGATGGTTCTCGATGCCTTCGCGATAAAGTGCCACTGCACGCGTTCCACGTTCTTGCTCAGTTTTTCGGAGAACTTGACCCACAGCGTGTCGTCGATGGAGAAACTGGACCTGTATTTCTCGTTTTGCGGCCAGGCGTTGCTCGTGACCGCGTAGAGCCCGCGGTCGGTGGTGAACGCGGAGGCCCCGTCGAGCGTGATTTCGATGCGCTCGTTCTTCTTCTTGGTGTAGGCGACTATCGTCGTCGAGAACTCGGTGCTTGCGGGGAGAGGCCTGTCGTGCTTGAGGAACAGCGTGTCACCCTTGACCTGCGGCGTCAGGATGAAGGCCGAGTCGCCGGTCATGCTCACACCCAGGTTGTTTTCGGTAATCGCCTCGTTGAAAACGTAGTAGGGGACCGCGAGGGGCGATACGTTCTTGTAGCCCTTCTGGTCGGTATCCATGACGTTGCTCGCCTTGATGCGGAACGGGACAGTGATGGAAGTGTCTTGCGGCAGGTAGGCACGGCCGATGTCCTTGCTCGATTCGGCGGCGAGCCTCGGGAGCACCGTGGCGGGCAGGGTGAAGCGCAGGCCGTTGTGGGTGTAGGGGGCGATGTTCAGCAGTAGCCCCGAATCGGCGGGGAGCCCCTCGAACTCGAACTTGCCCAGGGAATCCGTCTTAGTGCTGAAGGAATCCTCGTCGAGGTTGATGTAGGAAGTGTCGGCGTGGGTTATCCAGACCTTTGCCTTTTGGACGGGGAGGGCGGCGCCCGTCTGCGGGTCATGTATGTAGTATTCGCCCGTGATTCCCGCGTTCAGGGGGCTGAGGCGAATTATGTTGCTCACGCTCGCCACTATCCCGTGCATCGATGAGGATTCGTTGGTGGAACCCACCGTGCGCACCTTGGGGGCGTAATGGAGCGTGTCCTTGCCTTTTACCTTTGTGTAGCTGAACGAAAAGCTTATCGAGCCGTAGGGGAGCCTGTCGATGAAGAAGGCCCCGTCCTCGTCGGTGGTGGCCATCAGCGTTTTGCCGTCGGCAACCTGGTAGCTAATGGTGGCTCCCTCTAGCCCCTTGCCGTTGCTGGCGTCGAGCACGTAGCCTGAAAATTCCCACTTGGAATAGTCGTCGCTTTCGGAATCCGTGACCGAGCATGCGGCCAGGAAAAGCGCAAAAAGAAGGGTGACTAGTTTGTTCATCCTGTTTCCTTTGTTCGAGACTATTTAAAAATCTGAACATCCCAAAACGGGACGGAAAGATAGAATACTCTGACAAACTTGTCAATAACGGACAAAATAGCGTTATGTTGTTTTTGTATTTGAGAACAACTTGCGTGGGTGTATCTTGTAAAAGATAATTTTACAAGGGTTGCTAAATGTTTGTCGGGGATAGAGATAGTAAGTGTTGTATACTTTTTGTAATAAATATTTTGTCTGTTATTTAATAACGAACAAAATAATTTACTAAAATTACAACAAAATAACAAAAACCATATTGGAGATTTTATATGCCCGAAAACAAGAAAGCCCAGAATGAACAGCCCGAAGTCGTGTGGAACGATTCCAACATGAAGAGCCTTTACGTGAACGCCACCAACGTGGTGGGCGGCCGCGAAGAAATCATGATGCTCCTTGGCCTGAACCAGGCATGGAGCATGGGGCAGGGCAAGGTGAACGTGGATATCGCCGAACGCGTGGTGATGACCCCGTACACCGCAAAGAGGCTCGCCATCATGCTCGCCGCGACGCTCAAGGCCTACGAGGCCAAGTTCGGCCCGGTAGACATCGGCGTAGCCAAGGCAACGGCCAAGAAGGCCTAAGTCTCTCTAGGATAACGAGTTTAGGCGGCTACCGGCGGCAGCCGTTTTTTCTGCATCCGCTTGGAAAATATATTTTTACAGTGCGCGTTGCGGACAAATTCCTGGAAATAATTCTTTTGTACGAAATTTTTATTATATTTTCTTCGGTGCTTCAAAACAGGAGAACGAAAGTGAAAATGGTGAAAAAGATTGGTTCGATGAGTGTTTTTGCTCTCGCAATGCTTGCTTTTTCGGCGTGCGATGATACCTCTTCGGCAAGTTCGGATGAAACGGATGCTTCTAGTTCGTCTGTAGAATCGTCGGATTCCGACGATTCTTCGTCTTCGGTCAGTGAAAAATCATCTAGCAGTGATGTGAAATATAGCAGTTCTGTAAAAGATAATCCTATTTCGGTTGATTCTAAAAGTTCTAGTTCTGTTAAATCATCCTCATCGATTTCGGTCGGGAGTTCGTCAAGTAGTAAGAAAATAGATTCTAGTTCGTCTGTAGTCTCGTCATCAAGCAAAATACAGAGTAGTAGTTCTAAAAGGTCGTCTTCTTCGAGTATAGCCTCTAGTAGTAGTTCCGTAAAATCGTCGTCATCGAGTGTAAAATCTAGTAGTTCTGTTGTTTCGTCTTCCAGTAAGGATGTTGCGTCTAGCAGTAGTGAATATGTGCCGTTTGATCATACTGTGACTTTGGGGGAAATGAGGGATGAGTATAAAAAGTTTACGGATGAACGCAATGGCCGCAGTTACTACTACATTACGATAAGGGGCAAGAACTCTAAGGGAGAGGCAGACTCCGTGACCGTAATGGCCGAGAACCTCAATATCGGCAAAATGATTACATATGTAAAGGATCAGGCTGACGATACGTTAATCGAGCGTTACTGCTACGATAGGGATACCACAAATTGTGACCGCTACGGGGGGCTCTACCAGTGGGCCGAGATGATGCAGTTGCCGAGCCGTTGCAATACTGAAAGTTGTGCTGACCTTATTCAGGAAAATCATCAAGGAATCTGTCCGGATGGCTGGCGGCTCTTGACCCAGGAAGATTTTTACATTGTGCTTCATGCCGACGGCAATACGCATGGAATTGCGGGGGTTCGATCCTCGTATGGATTTAACGGGTTCAATTCCACCGGCTATTCCCTCGTCGGCGCCGGGTACGTATGGGATCGCAGACTTTCTAGTATTAATGAGGGGACATATTGGTTTTATCCTGAGGAAAATGCAGAAAATCCAGATGCAAAAGCAGCAGCAGCAGCAGCAGGTGCTCAATTAAGCGATCTTATTGTAACTAAAGCTTCTAAGTTGAACGGCTTCTCTGTTCGCTGTGTAAAAATGGATTAATCTAAACAAAGAATTTTAACAAAAAAATCGGGCTGTCTTGAACAGCTCGCTGGGGTTGACATGTCTAAAAAGATCAACAAGAAGAAAAATGCTCGCAACAACTTCAAAGTCGAGGCCCTCGAGCCGCGACTGATGATGGATGCCGAACCGCTGGACCCGGCGCTCGAATCGAACCTCGACATACAGCAGTTTGACTCGTATGTGGAGCAAATCGGGAGCCTCTCGGAAGACATTGGTGACAAGGCTGTCGCTTCTCTTGGACAGTTTGACAAGATTGATTTTACCCAGTTTCACCTGGCGGATAAGGCCAATGCTGCCATTGAATTTGTCGGCGATTCCGCGGAACAACTCAAGTCCGTTTTTGCAGACAAGGTAAACACTACTCTTGGAAACGCCCTCAAGGATCTTGAAAAGAAATACTACGTAGACGAAGTGACGCTCGAAGAAGGGAAAATCAAGCTTGCTGATTTTGTCCAGAATTATGTTGCCGAAAATGCAGAAGGCACCGGCCTGACTTTCGCAGTCGAAGGTTCCAAACTTGTCGTCAATTACGACATTGAATACGCCAAGAACATCACCGACATGGGCTTCGACTTGGCCGAAGGGAAACTTGAACTTACAAGCGAGGGAACAGCCCTCAATACGTCGGCCAAGTTCAAGGCCGTTATCGATCTGGACAAGGGTGGAAACGGTATAATCCTGGACGAAACTTCCGACGTCGGTGATTTTGCCGTATCCGTTGAAGAACTGAAGATCTCCGTGGACAACCTTGGCATGAAGGCAAAATTCATGAACGTTGTGCTTGAGGAGGTCGACAAGGAGGGCGAAGATGGCCCCGACCTGAGCATTAGCTACGCTTCCGGTTCAGATGTCAGCCAGAGTGTCAATCTGGAATTCGGACTTGCCAATTCCGGTGAACTGCCGTTCGAATTCAAGGATGGAGAACTGTTGACTCTCGCAACTGTTGATGGGACACTTGAGGCGAGTATCCCGGATATCCAGATGAAGGAAGGGTCTGAGGTCTGGAAAGGAGTGTTCAACAACGGCTCCATCGGAAATCTCCCCTTTATTGGTGAATCGACCTTTGGTGTAGGCTCACAGAAATACACTTTGCCGCAGTTGGTCGAAAAAGTCAATGACCTGTGGACCAAGGTCTCCATTGCATTGACCAGCACTGTCGAACCCGTGCAGTTCTACAAGGATAGAGTCCAGTTGAATTTGAGCTCACTAAGGGAAAATCTCCAGATTATCCTTGGTGACTCGTATGGGGAATGGACTGAACTCCTGGATAAATTGATGGTGAAGGCTGTTGGGAATGGCAACGAGTTCTATTCGCTTATCGGCGAACCGACAGAAGCCCTGCATTTGATGAATCTGAAGGATGAAGCTGTGCTTTCCTTCGTGATTGCTCCGAAAAGTCTCTCGTTGGAATCTCTTGATATCGGGCTCACATCACTCGAGGGCCTCTCTGCCGATATCGCCCTTGCATTTAATGTGAAGGTGAATGTCAAGGATGATTCTTCTATTTCTTTTGCGGAAGTATCCTTGGATGATTTTTCTCTGAAAATGGGTGCATCCTTGACCGATTCCAACTGGGGCCCGGTGCAACTGAATGGCGTAAAATTCAACTATGACGTAAAGATTGATAGCGATAATGACCTGCAACAGAATGTCGCTTTCGATTATGAAAGTGTCGACCTGGTTGTCAATGGCAATACTCTGTATAGTTCCGCTAGCGGCTCTATTACATGCGCTAATCCCGGCACGGATGAGCAAAAGTGGAGCCTGTATTTGGATAAGGGAATTGTCGGTGACCTGCCGTTTGTTTTTGAAGAAAGTGAGGTGACATTCTCCAAGGTGGATGGTGTTGTTACACCAAAACTGCCGGAATTTGACCTTAGAGAGTCGTTCTCGCTAGAGAATGCCGTAAGCCTTCTTTCTTCCGTGAAAATTCCGTTTATCAATAGTGATATTACGGAAAAAATAACGAGTTTATCTTCTTGCTGGAATAAAATTGTTATGGCTATCCAGGGGGCAATGGAGCAGGGCAGTGATGTTGTCACAATCAGTTGCGAAAAGCTCTCTGCATTGCTTGCACAATTTGATAAAGACGAGACTGTAAAATCGGCGCTTCGTGAACTTGACCTGAAGTATGGTGAAAATTCGTTTAATTTGCTTGCCGACAATGATGACGATTTGACAATACAACTGAAGGAAAATGCGGATAATGTGTTTGCCTTGGAATTCAAGGTTAATAGCGAGACCTTGAGTGATAGGCTCGATTTCGGAGTGCTCGAACTTGATGATGTCGCAATGGACATTGCTTTTTCGATGAATGTCAAGGTGCATGTGGCTAAGCCGGGAGATGAACTGCAGGCAAACATCTGTGAAGTTACTCTGGATGAAGCCTCTGTGCATCTCACAAAGTCCGATATTACACATGAACATGAACTTGAATTTGGAAAGTTCAAGGTAGATATTAAAGAAGGTAATCTTGATTTGGGTATCAAAATAGATTCCCAAATGAAGGTTTCCTTCGATGAAAATTCTGGGATTGATTTGGAGAACTTCAAAATTTCGTTCGAATCGTTTGAAGTAGATAATCTCAATTCTAGTATTGTATGCAACGCAAGTGAAGACGGTTCACAGGTCTGGTCTCTTGACTTAAGTAGCATTAAAGGCGAATTAAATGATTGGCCTATTACAATAAGTGATTCTGCGCTGAAAGTGTGTTGTGATAAGGGTGAGTGGAAATTTGAAGTTCCGTCGTTTGAGTGGAATGACAGTTTCTCTATCGTTAACAGCTTAAATACACTGTTGGATGGGCTGTTGGTAGAATTGCCGGAATCCTTCAATCTTGACATTCCGCTGGGGGGAGACTCCACTGTTAAGCTTTCTAATGTCGCTGAGGTGATAAATGAAAGCTTTTTGGACACGTTTGTTCTTATAAATAACGCTAATAGTGCTTTTGACGTTGATAAGCAATTGCTTACGTTGGACTTGAGTAGCTTGAAGCTGAACGAAAATCAGAAACAAATTCTTGACAAACAGAAACAAATTCTTTCTTCGCTGGAAATTTCTGTTGCTGGTGGGGAGGTTGCTAATCTTTTAGATAATGATTCTGCGGATAAACCAGTCGAATTGCCCCCTGACAAACATACAATTTTGTTGAGTTTTGTTCCAAATTTCGGACAAATTTATGAACTTGATTTAGGATTTACAAAACTGAAAGAGATCGACATCTCCGCGAAATTTAATGTTGAGATTACTTTAACGATTGACGATGAGGGAAATTGTACTTATGAAGTTGATGTTCCTGATTATGCGCTAGATTTCTACTTCTCGCAAGGAGATATAAAGTTCGGCATTATTGGTGGAAGCTTCAATTGGGGTTCGTTTAGCTCTATCCAAGATTTTTCGATGAAAAGTGTGCTAGAGGCGATAGGTGCTATTCCGTTTGTCAATGATTTTGTTAATAAAGAAATTCAAGTTGCGGATGCTCGCCTTAGTTTGAATGACGCACTGGACAAAGTGAACGATTCCCGGAAATTGATTGCCTTTGTGCTGGGGGATGCCCTTACGTTCGGTGAAGGCGATTCCCTGACTTTGAATGTCGAAGCCTTAAAAAACAACCATTTTTTAAATGATAAAATTAATGATATTAAGTCGTTCTTTGCTTCTGTAGAATTGGTCTATGGAACGGGAGATGAAGATATAATTGATCTTCTTGAACTTAATGAAATTGCAGAATCGCCGATAGCCTTGAATGGGACTGATTTGCATGTCGCCTTCAAATTGAGTCTTGGTAACCAAACTCTTGATTTGAAGCTTTTCAAGTTGGACCAAACGGAGTTTGGACTTACTCTTGATTGCTCGCTGGAAATTGAAAACAAAGAAAACAAGGCGTTCATCAAAAAGATAGATGTGAGCAGTGTTGGACTGGATGCTGAGTGCGATGAAATATCTCTGAATGTCGGTGCAGCTTCTGCGACGTTGAGTGGTTGCAACTTTAACGTCTCGGCGAGTCTTGAAGATGAAAGCGTTTCGCCTGAGATTAAACTTGCTTATGGTTCGGCGGATGTTGAAATCTTGTCTGAAACTCATAATATTGTAGATCCCGGTGAATTTTTCTATAGTAACGGTGGATGGAATATTCCTGATGCCATAACCGGCCTTGTTGAAGGGTTCAATATAGGTGTAGATTTTTCTTTGGAATCGGCTCTCTCCGCACTGAAGAATATTTCAAACCTTCCGCTTGTAGAGGAAAAAATTCCGAATGTGTCGCAAATTGTCAAAAGTTTGGATGAAAAATGGAACCCCATACTTCAGAGTATTCGTTCTGCGGTTAATGAGGGAGAACTGAAACTTGAGGAGTTGCGGGGAAAGATTACAGTTATTTCGGGTATAGGGGATGTCCTGAGTGGATTGGTTGTGAACGGCAATGATCTGTTGTCGGGTGCCGGTTCCGATGAAGGGCTTGATTTGTCTGGTTTGGGTGGAAAACTTGAAGTAACATTGGTGCCGAATATTGATTTGGCTGGGAACGACTTCACTTTTGACTTCTTGGGCAAAGATATTTGTTTGAAGCTTGATGCAAGCCTTGAAATTACCCTTGAACTTGGTTTCGAAATCACAGAAGACAACAAGCCTTCGTTCGAAAGCCTCTCGCTTAAAAAGGCGACATTGAGTGTGACGGGATCTTTGGACGAAGGGGTAGAATTCTCTTTAGGCCTAGTTGGAGTGTCTTTTGCAGAAGCTTCGCTCGAGGTTAAACTTGAAGTCGGTGACTCTCCGGTAAAGGTTCCTGAGGTTTCTTTTGACTTGACAGGCACCGAACTCAAAGTTGGCGGTGTGGCAATAAAGCAATTTGAAAATTTAGAGTTTGGATACAAGCAGGGGACTGGAGAATGGGAGATTCCCGATGAATTGAAACAATTCATGTCTTTCTCCGGCGAAAACATGGTGCAGCAAGTGCACATGTATTTGAATACATTGCAGACGGCTTTGCGCAATCTTGTCGAAAGCAAGACGAAACTCGACTTTTTGGATGGCTCGATTGATAAAGTTGTCGATATCTGTGATAAAGTCGAACAACTCGTATATGGATTTAGTGAAGGGACGGATGAATACGGTTTGTTGAAATGCGACGAAGGTCGTTATGTTGCCAATTTTGAAGGTGTCGACGACTTTGTGACAAAGTTTAATGATGCATGGGCGGAATTGTTCTTTCAAGGAGCGGAGGATGCTCCGACTGTTTGCTCCATGAGTTATGTTTATAAGGTTGATGGAGAGGAACCGATAGAGGTGGCATTAAAGGAGGATGGTTCCTTTGATGGCTTGCCGGATGGAGCGGAGTTTATTGGCAATAGGCTGGTATTTAATCTGTCCTTCAATCTCGGTAAAGAATTCGAACTGAATTTCGCCAAGTCTCTTTCCAGTTTCGATGTGGCGAGCGTCTTGACTAGCGGCTACTTTCTGTCACAGGTGGAGCAGGCATTAAATTTACTGTCGATGTCAACTTTGCGTCTCCTGCAATACAGCCAGAAGAGAAAGCAAAGGGTGTTTTGACTGCGTTGCCGGATGAGAATAAAAAATATACCGTATTTGCGCTTGATGATTCAAAAGTCAACATTGAATCGGAATTGAATATCGAGGTTGTCAAGCAGGGTGAAGGTTCGGAATTGGCGACTGTGAATGTTAAAGCCGGACCGTTGACTGATGGACAGCTTTCCTCGTCTAAAGAAAATGATTTAAAAGCTGAGCTGACAAGTACCAATCGCATTTGTTTGACCAGTGAACAAAAATTTGAATTTGCGTCGTCCGCCGACGCAAAGGCGTTTGCTGAACTGAAACTTTCTAGCGCAAATCTACAGACCTGTTTCGAAGCCAAAGTTTCTGATAATAAGGTTGTGCTGTATCTTGTCGGTAGAGAAGATTCTAGTGAAGACAAAGCCGCTTTGACAATAAACCTGTCTGTAATGGACGGCTTTGATAATGCTGAAGATAAAATTGCGTTTGTCAATGAATGCTTCTCGCTTCAGAGCAACAACGATAAGCCGTTGAATTTTAGCAACGACGATAACCCGTTGAATTTTATATCCTTAACAGGTTCAGAAGTCTCCATTGCTGCCGGAAATTCCATAATGAATAAGTTCGGCCTGTACGTGGTCGACGTGATTATGGATGAGGATGGAAAATCTGTAACGTCCATAAAGTTCGGTTGTGATGCGAGACGCCTGCAAAACTACGATGCATCTAAAAAAGACGAACAGGGCTTTAAGTTAACGAATGAAGGTGGCGCAACAACGTATATGCGTATTTCCGAGGAATTGCGCGGAAATGGACTGGAAGGCTACAATGCGGGTGTTTCGCAGAAAGTTCTCTTGACGTTTAGTAAGGGAGGTGAATCAAAACAAGTTGAAACGAAGGTCGAAGCCTATACGTTAGAGGATTTGGCGGAAAAGCGTGTTCAAGAGCTGGAAGGTGAATTGAAGGACGTGGATGGCTCGGATTTAAGCGATTATTTCAAGGCCACATATACCAAGGTTACGGATGACCGCGATCAGTTTTTCCAGGTTATGATTGCTCCGATTAATGAAGCGGAAAATGTATTGGCTAACACCTTGAAAATTTTTGAAGGCTATCTAGAAGAAGATGATCTTAATGCTTGGAATGCAGAATATGAAAGCAAACCGGAAGAGGATGTTATTAGTCGTCTTCAAAAAGTGCTAGATGATGATGTTTTGCAAGATAATAAAGGCTTGCTACATATTGTTGCTAAAGAAGGAAGTAATCATAAATATAAATTGGCCATTGAAGTTGTCCCCTTTACCAATACGGTCAAGGTGATTAACCGCGAGATAACGGTCAGTGTCGGTTCTACTAGCGTATCCGTTAATGTCGGTGATTGCGCGACGGTGTCGAGTGTCGCGAATGCGATAGAAGATGCTATCAAGGAAAATGTTTCCCTCGAGGGAAATGATATCTCCGTGTCGGTTGTCGGCAAGAATATCGTGTTTACGAGTAATAACGATGTCAAGATTACTTGCGATGCATTAGGACGGTCGGAAGAGAAGCTGACAGACTTTGTCGTAAAGAGTTCTGACACTCCTATTGAAATCGATTTCGAAAGTGATGTGGGAACTATTGACGATAATACGACCATTGGTAGTGTAATTGGTAAAATTAATGAAAAGTTGAAAGATTGTGATTTGTCTATTTGCTATAACGAAGAAGGTGCTGATGATAAGTATCTAGACCATCTTGAATTAGTCGGTGATAATCCGTTCAGCATTGAAAACATCGGAACCAGCATTATTTTAAAGCAACTCGGTTTTTCGGATGCCGTGGCGGTGAAGGGGGCCGACGGTAAATACCGGATTTTCGGCTCTGCCTTGTCGGGCATGGATTTTTCCAAGGCATTCTCGTTGAAGGGAGTTTCTGTCTATGCGAATATGAATCTGTCGTTGGGGACCCAGATCGAAGAGCTAAAGAATAATATTTCTTTTGTAGATAACGAAACAAAGAATGAACTTAAACTTGAATTTACTGACACTAATGTAAGGAATTACAATGTCGGCGGCTTCCTTGAAGTTGGGGATAAACATTATAGAATTACCGATGTGCAAAATGGATATATTGCAGTTTCAAGAACATCTTATGAAGGTGAGGAACTGAGCGATGAAACCCCCAAGTCGTCGGATTTCTGGAAAAATGCTACATATGTAGCCAGTGCCAGCGCGTCGCTTGGTTTTGTCGGGATGGATGTTTTTGCATCGGGTAAAATTGGATTGAACGCTAATTTTGAGCTGGAAAAAACAGACGATCCTGAGGATGATAATTTCTTTGGTTTTAAAATCAAGGATACATCAAAAATTAATGTGACAGCCGGTGAAACCGAGGTTATTGCTGGTGAAATCGACGAACCGACTGGCGAAACAGAAGGTGATGCGGGTGGGGCGGAAGATGAAACCCCTAAAATGTTTGAATTGAATGCCTATGCCGATGTATTTGGTTCTGCAACTAAACTTGCTACGGGAGAAATTGCTGTAATATCCGAGAACAAAAGTCTTCGCGTAAGTCCGGAGTTTGTGGTAACTGATGGTTATAAAGAAATTGTTGACCAGTTCAAGAACTTCTCTGTGGAACAATTGCTTGCCGTTTTGGACGGCCTTGTTACGCGACTTGCTTCGATTACGGAAAAAACGGATGTCAAAATTCCTGTTATTAACAAATCGGTTAGTGACTTGGTCGATGTCACCAAAGATTTGCAGAAGGTGATTGCCGAAATGCGACAACAAAAGGTGACTTCTGTTCAGCAGTTTGTCAACTACATGAACAAGCACCTTGTTGATAGCAATTTTAGTAACGAAGATGGAGACCTGATCAAATTGCGGTATGAAAATGGGAATCTTCTTTTCGATTTTAATATTGTGAAGGCGTTCTCTGTTAGGCATCGCTTTGATTTTGGAAGCTCAGCGATGGGCATTAATGGCAATACCAACCTGAATGTTGATGGCAAGTTTTGGTTCACGCTTTCGGCTAAGTTGCTGACAAATGGCGAATTTGATTTGCTGATTGATTGTACAAGTGAAGATGCTAAGGGGTTAGAATTTGGCGCCGAAGTCGAAATTGTCGGTGACGGAATTCGGTTCGATCTCGGAATCTGTGGGGCTGAAGGTGAAAATGAAGGCTTGCTGAAGAATCTGATTAAGGTTGGGGAGAACGGAGATAACGCGTTTGTTTATGGCAAGGCGTGCCTGAAGGGCTCTTTGGGCAAGAACTCGGATATTTCGCTGAAGAATTTTGACGCCAGTACGCTTGAGCCGGAGTTTAGGTTCCCTATTGCCGTTTATGGTAAATTACCCATAACGGTGCTTGATGTATCTATGGGTGATATTATACTAGGCAAGTGGAACGGGACGGGGGTCCATTTTGATAAAGGAAATGTCAGTGAATGTAGGGCTGATGTTGATTTGGCCTTGAATGCCTTGTTTAATAATTCTGAAAATGAAGCGGATTATGCCGGTCTTTATGTTCTGGATAAAAAGGAAATACCTTCGTTCCAGTTGATTCTTGATAAAGAACCAAAATCGGGAGAAACCCCCTTTGTCGCCGATCTCAGTTCTGTAAGGCAAGGAATTATTGATTTGGCAAACGGCAATGTGAGCTGGTTCGATAAAATCAAACTTGGCATCACGGCGCTCAATACGCTTTTCGAAACACTTGAAGCTGGCATCAATACCAATCTCGGGAAAACTATAACGTCGGTTCCTGTGGTGGGCCCCACTTTGGGAGCCGGTGTTGATTTCCTCAGCGTCTTGAAGGACAAGGTCCTTGAGCCGTTCTCTAATTTTGTCTATGAATCGAGCGGTCTTACGGTAGAAATGGTCGCCGAAAAGATGAACGACTTGTTCGACGCCTATTTCCGGGAAAATGCAGCATTGCTCGATTCGTTATTGTTGCCGGAAGGTGATTCGGAGTCCGAAATTAGCGAATGGAAGCGTGTTGGCGGAGCGGGGACCTGGTATCGTTCGACAAATAACTCTGCCGAATGGTTCTTCCAGTTGGGGGGCTCTTACGATTGGGGCACATCGCTCGGGCTCGATTTCGGGTTTCCGGGGCTTGGGCTTAAAGCCGATGGCGGCCTTGACCTCAAGTTGGATTGGAGCCTCGACTTTGGTTTTGGTATATCCGAGACGGACGGTTTCTACTTCATATTCAATGAAGGTAACGAAATCAATGTGACCGCATCGGCGGAATTGAATGCCGATATCAATGGCGCGCTTGCCGGGCTCGGCCTTTCACTGCAAACCCAAGGCGGTGACAACCATGCTGCCGTTGGGCTTGGCTTCGGCTTGAACCTTGCTGATTTTGACGAAGGAAAAGTATTGGGAAAGTTGGAATTGAAGGGCTCGGAACTTGAACGGCTGAAGGTCTCGAACGATTTAAGTTTGAGTGGTTCTGACGAAAAAACGCTTGATAGGGGGATTGGAAAGGTCGCGTTCTCCAGTGCGCTTTCTAAGCTTGAGTTCTCCTATGCGGCGTCTGTAGATGTCTTTGCCAGCATGCTGGTTGGGTTTGGGCGCGATGTGGAACACCCCAATACGCCTGCAAAGTTCCCCAATATTTCCGGTGCGTTCGAGTTCGTGTGGTCAAAGACGAACGGTAGTTCGGGCGATGGATTGACGACGCTTGGCTTTAGCAACCTTTCGCTTGACCTGGGTTCGTTTATCGATGGCGTGCTTGGCCCTATCGTATCGAAAATCCAGAAGGTCGTGGAACCCATGGAACCGCTTATCGACTTCTTGACGACTCCGTTCCCGGTGCTCAAGGATGTCGGAATTTCCATTACGCCGCTCGAACTTGCCAAAAAATATGGCGGCGGCAACTTCGACGATTCCATGATCAAGGCCATCAATAGCCTGATTTCGATGACCAAGCAGATTTCTGCCATGAAGAAGAATGGCCTGAATATTGACCTTGGCGATTTCATGCTGGTTGGTGGAGATGGTGACGAATTTAAAGCAAAAAGTTTCCTTGAGGGGTCTTCGTCAAGTAAGTCTCTTGATTCCTCATTGTCTACTTATGCGAAAAAATTGGAGAAGTCCTCCGAAATCACCGCTCAGGCGTCGAATGCCCTTGGCGGGCAGGGCCTGAATGTCGGCGAAGGTGGGTGGGACTTTATCTGGAACCATCCGACGGACATCTTCAAGATGCTGATGGGCCAGGACATCGATTTGGTGTATTATGACATGCCCAAACTCTCGTTCAACTTTGACTGGGATACTTTCGTGAGCATCTGGGGACCGCTCGGTGCGCGCCTGGGGGTCACGTTCAGCGCTTCCATCGACCTGTCGTTCGGCTACGATACGCTCGGCATCCATCAGTGGATTGAAAGCGACCGCAAGGATTACGGTAGCCTGGTGAACGGGTTCTATGTGGGTGACCGCGACAAGGACGGAAACGACATCAACGAACTCTCGTTTTATGGTGGCCTTACGGCTGCGGCAGAAATCAATGCCGGTGTCAAGGCCGGTGTCGGTGGCGGTGTCGGTATCAATGTCGCGTTCGACCTTTTTGACCCGAACAAGGATGGCAAAATCCGCTTGAACGAAATGTCTCAAATTGTCAAGGCCGATGGCCTTCAGGGCCTGTTCGAAATCAGCGGAAAGATTACGGCAAAACTTTATGCATACGTTGATTTGTGGTTGACGAAGAAGAAGTGGAACATTACTGGCGATATTACGCTTTTCAGTTTTGAACTGACGCGGAATACAAGTCCGATTTTGGTATCAAAAAATGAAAATGGTGATGTGATTGCCCATGTTGGCGACAATTCCAGCAGCAGGCTCTATACCGACGATAAAAACATTTCGCTTGAAGATGGCGATGAAATCCTCGATTTGACATTGGACAAAAATTCAGTTGGCAGCCTCGATATTGAATCCGGGAAAACATTCTTTATTAATTCAAAAGAGGGTGTGGATAAATTAACGCTGTCTAGTGATGTTCCTGTAGAATATAATCTTGAAATACGTGGTGGCGAAGGTGATGACGTAATCGACCTGTCGGGTTTAAAGATTGCGGATGGTTATTATGTCGTCATCTGGGGCGGTGCCGGAAATGATAGAATCAAGGCGGCCGAAGGCCTGAATATCATCTTTGGTGACGATGGCGTGTATACGCCGCTTGACAAGGATGATAAAGAGAAGGATAAAGGAGCGAAGCTAGATGATGGTGATAGATTTGTCGTGGAAGGCAAATTTAATGCAGGTGTTTCCGGTGACGATATCATCTTGGGCAACAAGGGTAGCCAGGTTATTATTGGTGGCGTAGGATCTGATAAGATTCGCGGCAAGGAAGGCGATAATATTATTCTGGGCGATGCCGGACATGTCGAATTCGTGGTCAACGATAATGGTTCCATTGACATGGAAAGTGTCTCGACTGCCCGCACGGATACCGACTTGGATGGCGGTAATGATTACCTATTTGGTGGTGCTGGTGTAGACTATATTGTGGGTGGTGCCGGTAGCGATTTTATCGACGGTGAAGAAGGGAGCGATACCATCAAGGGCGAACGTGGCGACGACTATATCTTCGGTGGCCTAGGTGATGATACGATTGGCGGCGGAAGCGGCTCCGATATTATTTTCGGTGACGGATTCTGGTCCGATTCATTTGATGTCAGTAAGTCTTTCGATTTAGATGTGTTCAATGACGATTTCAAGAAGGCTCATGAAGGCAAGTTTGATGGTGGACTTTCTTTGAAACGTTGGCTTGATTTGGATGACGATGGCTTTGACTTCCTAGATATAGAGAAAGAAATTTCTGAACCAGAAAACATTCCTGAATATGGTGAAGATACAATCAACGGAGACGAAGGTGATGACCTTATCTTTGGCGATGCCGGTGACAAGGAAGGAAAAAAGGACACAATTAAGGGCGGTATCGGAAACGATGTCATTGACGGCGACGGTGGCGGCGACATTATTAGTGGCGGAATCGACAACGATGTCATCTATGGTGGTAGCGGAAGCGATATTATAGATGGTGGCGCCGGAAATGATACGATTTATGGTGACGATGGCGCTAAGGTTTATACGACCAATGAGGAGGTGTTCGAAAAAGACCCCGTTGTCTTTGGCGAAAACTTTGGCCTGAACGAAAAGATATACAAAGACGCTAAGTCGACAAGTGAAGGTGCTGGTGACGATGTGATTACCAGTGGCCTGGGCATGGACTTTGTTGACGGCCAAGAGGGAAACGATACTGTTATTGTTAACCTTTCGGGTGGCCACGATGTGAATTACACCAATGTAATCGATTCGGGCGACGAAAATGAAAATAACGTCCTCACCATTGAAGGAACCGAACTTGACGATAAGCTGCTGATGCGAATGAATAACGATAAATCGCTCGGGTTTGTCGCTCTGTTGCCGGAGGGAAATAACAAAAATATCGAAAGGGTGAACTTCAATAAGGGAATCAATGAAGTCAACCTGAACGCAAATGGTGGTAACGATTCTATTACCATCGACGGAACGGCTAAATCGACTAATGTCGATGCTGGCGCGGGTAATGACACTATTCGGGTGGGGCAGCTTTATAATGCCGACATGGGTGAGGCGAATGCGACGACGAACGTAAAGAATGATGACTTGTTCAACACCGTTGCCGTAAATACGGACCATGGAGTTAAGTACTTAAGCGACGGTGTTTCTGCTGGCTCTACATTGAATATTGAGGGCGCAGCTGGTGACGATACCTTTGCTTTGCTGCATAATGCTGGCGAAGAATTGAAGGTGTCTGGCGGAAATGGAAATGACGGCTTTTCCATGTATGCGTTCTCGGATAAAAATGGGTTAGCGATCGAGAATGGGGTCATATCAATGGATGGTGGCAGGGGCATCGATTCCTTGTTGGTCCGTGGCTCCGAAAGCAACGATCTTGTCGTTGTGTCTAAAGATGGCCTGTTGAGTTCTTTTGGCGCTGTTCAGGTCGCCGGTGTGGAAACGAAGGATTTCGATGCTGCTGGTGGTGAAGACATATTCAATGTTGTCGGTAGCAGCGAAAAGGAAACTATCGTTCTCAATGGTGGCAATGGAAGCGATACCGTTGTTGTCGGTGGTGGCTTGACCGAATCGGAAATCCTGCGCGGTTCAAATAACCAGGGCCAGAACGCTTCCTTGAAATACGAAATCATGGACGACGAAGGCCTAGCGGATGATGAAAAGGATCGGTACGATATCAGTGCTGCTGGAAAGACTTTCGAAGAGAAGTATTCCATTATCAATACTTCTAGTGTTCCCTCTGTATTTGTTTCTTCTTCGGATACTTCTATTCTTCCGGTGAAGGCTAAATATGTGACAGAAGGGGATGAGAATGGTGTGCTTGCCTTCTATGTTGGTTGCTCTGGAGATTTGAAATCGGGAACTGTCTCGGTTAAATTGAGGGCCCCCAAACTGACCACCTCGGAATTGCAGAGTGGAGATGCTGGCATTCTGATTTGCTACGAAGACGAAACAGGTCGAACTGAATATTCTGATTCATGTGATATTCAATTCAAAACAAGTGGTAAATCCGTAAAAGTGTATGTCCGGGCTATTTCTGACGGACTTTGCGAAGGCAACCTTTTGAAGTCGATTACGATTTCGAGTACCTGGTACAAGGGAGATGGGTCGGATCCGGTTAATCTTGAGGATTCGGCCAAGTCTGCCAGTGTCATAGTGAAAGATAGCACCGATCCTAGCACGAAAAATAAGAATCTGTTTAGCTGGTCTGAGGTGTTCAAAATTGATGCCTCCACAAGTGAGATTTCTTTGGAGTCCATCGGTTCTGATTTTGCCAAAGAAAATATTCACGCTTACTATATAGATGTGGATGCTGAACCTGAATTGCACTTTAACACTGAGACTGAAAAGTGGGAAGTTGTCGGTCTGAGCGAAGGCACGCTAGTTGTCAATTATCGTTCAAACAAGGCGCAAATCGATAGTTCCAAGATTCGCATTGCATACGATAATATCGAGTCTTTGGATAGGGTTAAATTGGACGAGAAGATTATCCTTAGCAAAACGGATTACGAGAATCCGCAAAAAAGGAAAGGGGCGAATGTCGATACGAGCGTGTATTATGAACTGGCTGGCAACATGCTTGTGTTCTTCAATAGTTCTACTCGCCAGCTTGTGACATTGCATGGCGTGTTGTCTGTTGATAGCAAAATGGGGCCGAACATCGAAAACGATGAAGTTCTTGAACAACACGAAGATAAATGTGACTTCCTTACGATTAAGGAACATACTCATACCTTAGTGGAGGCTACGAAAAACGCTTCGGAAGCTACTCCAGAAGTGTTCACCTATACAGAATTTACCGTGGAGTATAATGGAACGATTGCCGATAACAAAAAGATGCGTATCAAGATAACGGTTGAAGATGCGTTGCGTTCGATTGGGGGGGATAAATCCGCAGAGGATTTGTACCTCAAGTATGAAGATCAGGAAGGTGATACCGTTATCGTTACGCTTGAAAATGGATCCACGAGTTCGACAATTAGATTGGTAGCCAAATGTGATACTGTAAACGAAGAGTATGGTCTCGTAGATGCCAAATCGTCGGGTAGTGGAAATAAACTTGATGATGTTAAGGGGGCCATATATGCATACGGAAAGGGCGAATCTATAGAGGTTGATTACGACAATCTGGTTATGCTTAAGTATAATCATTTTGTCGATAAAGATGGCAAGGTAATAAATTCTTATAATGAGTCTAGTGGAACTGAGGAGGAAGAATCTCCAGCTCCAATGACCGACTCTGATACAGATGATCTTAATTCGGTCGACCGAATCATGGTGAACAACTATGACTCTGATGCTGCTGCGACATCTCAATTAAGGTCGTTAGACGGAAGAGACCTCTATTACGCTACTCGTGATTATGAAGGCTTGTACGACCTCTACAAGGGTATTGAATCTTCGATGCTGAAGCAAGATTATGCGCTCAGATTTACATTGAGGAATCCGTCTACCACAACGCTTCTGACTTACTTTGGTGTTTCTATGTCTGAGTTTGAATTTGGTGAATTCAACCTTGGAACGGGAGCCGATAAAGTCGTTGTCTCCAAGACTCTTCATCGTGATGATGGCTTCCAGACATTCACGGTCGTGAACACCGGCGACGGAAATGATGTGAGCGACGACGAAATTACCGTCAATAGGTATGATAGCGAAAATGATGGTCAGCTGGTAATCAATGCCCAGGGCGGAAAAGACAAAATCACCGCAACGGGAAGCAAGATAACCAAGGATGGCATGGTTGTTTTGGGCGGTGCCGGAGCAGATGAAATTAAGGTTGATTCTGGAGTGATTGCTTTTGGTGACAAGGGTAACATCCAGTACAAGGATGGCGATACGGTCGTTACAGAACTCGGTTATTATGGGGAAGATGTCGGTGAGCATAAGGCTGGCGATATTATCCGGACCGAGACTGGAAAACTGCAGACTGATGGTGTTGTCCGTGGTGCTTCATCTATTGCGTCCGTAATGCCTAGCGAAGGTGATGCTGATGATATTACCGCCAGCGGACAGAACAGTGTTGTTATCGGCGGTTCTGGTAGCGACAAAATCACGGTAACCGGTGAAAAGAACGTTGTTCTTGGCGACAATGGTGTGGTGAACTTCCATAACGAAGGTTCTGCTGAATCTTGGCGCGAAAACAATATCACGACGAGTCTGGAAAAGGTTCAGACGATAAATAATTCTGTTGGTGAAACAGATACCATTAATATTGCCGGCAGCCATAACGTTGTCATGGGCGGAAATGGTGGTGACAAAATCACCATCGGCGAATCCGGCAAGGAAAACGGTATAGACAATGTTGTCCTTGGCGATGGTGGTGTCGCTGAATTCACTCAGGGCGTTGCTACGACCGATAATTTCATGGTCAATGCCGCTATCAAGTCTGTGAAAACGGAAGATGATAGCGATGGAGCGCGTGACGAGATTAAAATCTATGGCGGTTTGAATACCGTTATGGGTGGTGCCGGAAACGACGATATTACTATTGGCGACGAAGGCAAGGACGAAGATCATCAAAATGGCAATGAAAACGTCGTCCTTGGCGATGGCGGCTCTTATGTTGTCGACAAGGATAATGGCGAGGTGACTGTTAAAACATCTCGAGAAGAGATTGATGACGCGGTCGTTATCCATGGCGGTGAAGATACCATCAAGATTTATGGCGGTCAGAATACGGTCATGGGCGGTGCCGAAGGCGATACAATCGACATCTTCGGAGCCGACAACATCGTTCTCGGCGATGGTGGCGAATCCATCCGCGAATGGAATGCGGATAATGAGGTCTACGATTCCATCAAGTCTGTAATGACGACTGACGACGATAATGGCGGTGTTGATACCGTAAACATCCATGGCGGCAAGAACGCTGTGATGGGTGGTGCCGATGGGGATACGATTACTATTGGCGACGGAAAAACCAGTGATGGCGATGAAAACGCTGAAGATGATAATGAAAATCAGAATGGTAATGAAAACGTCGTCCTTGGCGATGGTGGCTCGTATGTAGTCAATAAGACGACTGGCGAGGTGACTGTTAAAACATCTCGAGAAGAGATTGATGACACCGTCGTTATCCATGGCGGTGAAGATACCATCGCAATCCATGGCGGTCAGAATACGGTCATGGGTGGTGCCGAAGGCGATACAATCGACATCTTCGGAGCCGACAACATCGTTCTCGGCGATGGTGGCGAATCCATCCGCGAATGGAATGCGGATAATGAGGTCTACGATTCCATCAAGTCTGTAATGACGACCGACGACGATAATGGCGGTGTTGATACCATAAACATCCATGGTGGCAAGAACACCGTGATGGGTGGTGCCGATGGCGACAAGATTAATATCGGTGACGAAAGTCAGGATAACGGTCGTGAAAACGTCGTCCTTGGTGATGGCGGCTCCTATGTTGTCGATGAAGAGAACGGCGAGGTGACTGTTCAGACTTCTCGTGATGTCGATGACGAAGGAAATGTCGTTATTCATGGCGGTCACGACATCATCGATATTCAAGGCGGCCAGAATACGGTCATGGGCGGTGCTGAAGACGATGAAATCGATATTTATGGTGCCGACAACATCGTTCTCGGTGACGGTGGTATCGCTACCCGTGAGTGGAATGATAATCAAAAGATCTTCGAGGATATTAAGTCCGTCGAGACGACCGATGACGATAATGGCGGTATCGATACCATCAACATCTATGGCGGTAAGAACGCCGTAATGGGTGGCTTTGCTGGTGATATCATTACTATCGGTGAAGAGGACGGAAACGTCAGTGACCATAACATCGTATTGGGTGATGGCGGCGAGTATAATAACGAGGCTTCTGATTCTGCCTATATCAAGACCCAGAGCGATGGCATTGGTGGCGAAGACCACATAACGGTCTATGGCGGCCACAATGTCGCTATGGGTGGCTTCGCTGGCGATGAAATCGAAATTCACGGTGGCGAAAATGTTGTTCTCGGTGATGGCGGCATTGCCAATTACAATAAGAATCCTAAAGCGGAAACGGTGAATGAATTCATCAACTCCGGACTTCGTGATGTTGCAACCACGAGCGATGGTATCGGTGGCCATGACGATATCGATATTTTTGGCGACAAGAACGTCGTGATGAGCGGTGCCGATGGTGATATAATCGATATTGCCGGTAATGACAACGTTGTCGTTGGCGACGGCGGCCGCTATGACATCTATGAAGACTACAGGACGGTCAAAACCAAGTCTGAACAGGACGGTGGCCACGATGTTATTCATACCAACGACGGCAAGAATATTGTGATGGGCGGTATGGACGCCGACGAAATCACCACGGGCGACGGAAACGATATCATTCTTGGCGATGGTGGCTTTGCTAAGGTCGATAATGACTTTAATGCGCTCTTTGTCACTAATGAGAATATCGACGTCGGTGAAGATCTCGGAACGGCCGGTGCCGATACGATCATTGCGGGCAATGGTGACAACGTTGTCTTTGGCGGTCTCGGTAACGACGATATCACGACGGGCAACGGCCAGGATGTGGTGTTCGGCGATAACGCCTATGCGACATTCCGCGGCAATGCGAACGAGGCGTTCGAACAGGTGGGCGACCGCCAGAATGTCCCGGATGTATACGAAGAGGCTACGCTCAGTTTCAACTTCCAGGGCGCATCGCAGACGGGCCTCAACGCGACGGATTACGTCGGCGCTCCCGAATTTGAAAGCCGCAACTGGAACAACATCTCGGGTTCGCTCGCGGGTACTTACGGCAACGACGACCGTGAAGTCGTGAACATGGACAATCTCGATGTTACGGGCGAGAAGTCTGCCGACGAGACCCGCACGCGTGCAAGCGGCGTGAGCGTGTCTTATGGTGGATACGAAAGCCATCGCAACACGAGTACGGACAACCGCATCAACCTGCAGGCCTACAACCTCGGCCTCTGGAATATGCAGGGCGACAAGAATGCTAAACTCATGAATTCGGGTCTGATGACGACGGCCCCGAACGCTCAATGTGGCAGCAAGTTCGAAGTGGCTGTGGACGGCCTCGCGCAGTATTTCACCAGCTATAAGGTGGTTGTCTATCTCGACATCCCGGATTCACATTCCGCATACGGTAGCAGTGTGCGCAAGGTGAGCCTGTTCGTGGGCGGTTCCGAAGAGCCGTATTCGGCCTATTACGTGAACGATGCAGAGGGACACAACTTTGACGGTTCCTTCGTGCAGGCGACTGCGACGAGCGCCGACACTGCCGAAGCCGCGAACTACGTGGTGTTCGATGTGCCCGCCGGTGCAATTGCCGACAACTTCCGCGTGGTTATCGAGGAAGCGTATCCGAACAATGCCCAGAACGGCAAGAACCTCGCGGGCATCGCTGGCATCCAGGTCAGGGGCACGCTCCACAGGCAGGATGTCGCCGCCACCACGGACATCGACTTCGGCGGCGATGATATCATCAAGACTGGCCTCGGCGACGATATCGTAGTGGGCGGGACCGGCAGCGACGATATCACCACCTTCGGTGACGAACGCTACGGCATCTATGACAACGACGTCGTCTTCGGCGACAACGCGAAGATCCTGCTTACCGACCGCGACAGCGACGAATCTACGGCTTCGACCATCTCGACCGCGGAATCTGTTGCCGTTACGAATATCGATACGGCGACCTACGACGACACCATCAATACCGGCGACGGTAACGATACCGTGGTGGGCGGCATCGGCGCGGACACGATCAACGCGGGTGCAACGGAAGCTGCCGAGGCCATGCTCGACGGCGTTAAGGCCGCATCGGTCAACTTCACGCTCGAGAATGCCGACGCCTCGTTGAAGGTGGGAAATGGCGAGACTGCTGGTGTGGTTGCCGACACTGCCTGGTGCAATATGTACGTGAAGAACGGCGAACTGCATGATGTCGATAACTACTCTTCGCACAGCGTCAAGGGTATCAATGTGACAATCTCTTCGTATCAGCAGAACAGCGGCTGGTGGAACGAGATGTATGCGGGCAACTACGCGATGACGCACGAGAATAGTTCTGAACTTGACGGCGATACCGCGAATTCCAAGTTGTTCAACGGGTATCTCGCGTCGCAGCAGCACGACGAGATTAAGCTCACGCTCGACAGTATCGACCAGTTCCGTGCTCAGAGCGGGCTTGCCGCGGGCGACGCCTGTGACATCTATGTGTATCTCGGCGCTGACAATGGCGATACCGATACTTACAACTATATTTACCAGGTTTCGCTGAACAATGGCGAGAAGCGGTTCTTGAATGACTGGACCGGCTACAACTTCGATGGCGACTACAGGGAGGCTACCTGTGATTCCTACGAAGATGCGATGTCTGCCCTGCACGAAGGTTCCGCCGTCCGCATGGAGATTGTTGGTAATTATGTGGTGTTCCGCAACTTCACCGGGAACCGTGCCGAAATCCGCATAAGGAACGTATTCACGAGTAGCGGGCAGAACCCGAAGAACCTGCCCGTAATCAACGCGGTTCAGGTTGTTGCGGGCGCAGGCAAGGATGCTGCCGCCATCGGTGGCGACCACGACAAGGACCTCGCCTATGGTGATGACGCGAAGCTCGTGTTCGACTTGGATGTGCCTTTCGATGCTGATGTCCCGAATGTCTCGGAATACAAGAACCGCGTTATCGAGGCCAAGTCTGTTGCCATCGAACACGATGCGGTGACTTCGATTTCGACCAATGACACCATCACCACGGGCAAGGACCGCGACGTTGTCGTGGGTGGCGAAGGTGCCGATGACATCACGATGGGCGCTGGCGACGATATCGCCCTCGGCGGTAGTGCGAACCTCGTGCTCGAGCACAACAACCCGCTGGGCGTGTTCACTCCCAATACCGAGATTGCGCTCGACCAGCATACCATCAACACGACGCAGCACCAGAACTACCTTGACAACGACAACGCGAACGTGTGGCAGTTCCAGAGCAGGCTCGACCAGAACCTCATCCAGGGTATCGATACTTTCGTGTCGAACGAAAACGACCGCAAGGATACCATCGATGTTGGCGAAGGCAGGAACCTCACGTCGCAGGGCTCCGACAGCACTGCGCAGCTTGTGGTGCCGAAACCCGTGATTGTCGATGACGACGGGCAAGAGGGCAGTGGAGAAGCCTCTACGCCGACGCCTCCGGTTGTGGCTCCAGACGACGGAACGGTGGTGATTGACCAGGAAGGAACTTCGACCTTGGTTGAAATTGCTGCCGGCGAGACTGTGGAAATCGTGATTACGGATTGGGACGAGGGCAACCAGTATTACCATCCGAACGTATTCCTGCAGTTGAACTGCTCCGACAACACGAGGCATAAGCTGTCTGTCACCTGGGATGGTCAGCAGACTGACCCGACGGTGTATTTGCAGAACTATGCAGAATTCGACATTCCTGATGTGGCAACTGTCGTGGGTGAACACAAGATTGTCTTGAGAATCACTTCTAGAGACTCCATCTCGCTCATGGCAACTGTTGCTCATCGGTAATCTGTTCTATGGTTCTCGATCAGCAGCGCAAGATATTCCATGAGTCGTGGTACCGCCTTGCGGGGAGCAAGATCTCCCTCAGGGCGAGTGTCCGCGTCCACAGGCAGACCTACCGCGGTGTACTTTGGTACGTACTTTACGAACCGTTTACGAACCAGTATTACCGATTGCCTCGCGGGGCATACGACTTCGTGTCGCGCCTTTCGCCCGACAAGACGGTGGGTGAGGTGTGGAGCGCCATGCTCAAGGGTAGCGAAGGCGAGATGCCCGGCCAGGGCGAAGTCATCGAGATGCTTGCGCAGCTGTACCAGGCGAACATGCTCATGTACACGGGCGTGGACGATGGCGCAAAGCTGTTCGAGCGCAACCGAAAGCAGAAGCAGAAGAAGGTCAAGGCCTCGCTCTTGAACATCTTCTTCTTGAAGGTGCCACTGTTCGACCCCGATGCCCTGCTCAATAAGCTGCGCTGGCTTATCCGTTTCTTGCTGAGCAAGCCTTTCGCGCTCGTGTGGCTCGCGACAGTTATCGTCGCCGCGAAATACGGTGTCGAGAACTTCGATGCCCTCAAGGACCAGAGTTCGGGATTCCTTTCGCCGTCGAATATCGGCTGGGTCTACGTGTGTACCGTGTTCGTGAAGCTCTTGCACGAATTCGGCCACGCGAGCGTCGTCAAGCGCTACGGGGGCGAGGTGCACACGCTGGGCGTGATGTTCATGCTGCTCGTGCCTCTTCCGTATGTGGATGCGACGGTGAGCTGGTCGTTCCGCAAGAAGTCGAGGCGCGCTCTGGTGGGGGCCGCGGGCATGCTCACGGAATTCTTTATCGCCTCGGTCGCCCTGATTGTCTGGGCGAACCTTGGCGGTGGACTCGCCAAGAATCTTGCGTACAACGTTGTTATAATGGCCTCGGTTTCTACCGTGCTGTTCAATATCAACCCGCTCATGCGATTCGACGGTTACTATATCCTGACCGATTTGCTGGACATGCCCAACCTGCAGCAGAATTCGGTACGCCACCTCAAGTACCTGCTGGAACGTTACGTGTTCTTCAAGCGCGATGCCGAGGCGGTTGCCGAGACCTGGCTCGAACGCGTAATTTATTTGGTTTACGGAGTCGCCTCGTCGATCTACAGGATTTTCCTGTTTACGGGGTTCATCGTCACCATCTCGCAGCACTACCTGATACTTTCGTTTATCATGGGAGCCCTCCTTTGCCTGACGATGGTGATTATGCCGGTGGGCAAGTTCCTCAAGTACATCTTCGCAAGCCCGGGGCTTGCGCTGGTGCGTAACCGAGCCGTTTTCGTGACGGTTCTGGTGCTCGGCAGTGCCATATCGCTGCTGTTCTACCTGCCCGTTCCCGACACGTTCAAGGCTCCCGGCGTTATAGAGGCGTCGCGGTACGAAAACACGACGGTGGGCGAGGGCGGCCTTGTTGCCGACGTGTTCCGCGGCGAAAAGGCGAAAGTCAAGAAGGGCGATACGCTGATGGTCCTCGAAAACCGCGAACTCGATTTTTCGATTGAGGAAAAGCGCGCTCAGGTGAGGGAGGCCGTGCAGGCCTACTACCAGGCGCTGGACCGCGCTCCCGAAAATATGCTGCCGCTCGAAAAGAGGCTGGGCGTGCTGAGGCAGGAGCTGGGCGACCTGCTGCGCTACCGCGACAAGTTGACGCTTGTGGCCCCGATGGACGGCATTTGGGACGTGAAGAACCCGGACGAGTACGTGGGCCGCTTTATGCAGCGAGGCGACTCGATGGGGATGGTGCTCGACACGACCGCATTCGACTTTTTGGCGGTGGTGAGCCAGGAGGAGGTCTCTCGCCTGTTCACGGAAAAGCCGCGCAAGGTTTCGGTGCGGCTCAGTGGCGACGCCTTTACCGAAATCCCTGTCGATAGCGTTTCGGCTATTCCTGCGGCGCGTGACCGCTTGCCTTCCGCTGCGCTCGGGTGGCTTGGCGGTGGCGAAATCGAGACGCGTGCCTCGGGCGACGCGGGGGATGGGTATGGCGAACGTACTGCGGAACCCGTCTACCTGGTGCGTGCGACAATCAACAGGGACGATGCGGCCCTGTCGGGCATTGACTGGGCGCACGGCCGTTCGGGCAAGATTCGTTTCCATTTGAAGGATACTCCGCTTGCCCTGCAGGGAATCCGCAAGGCGCGCCAGGCCCTGCAAAAGTACTACAAGATGTAATATGAACCTTACCGACAACTATCGACTGACATCTTGCAAGCAAGTGAAAAAGATCCCGACGGGCCTCGATGCCCTGATGTCGCGGATGGTCGGAAAGTTCAAGGGCCGCAGGGGAGTGCTGCGCGGGCTTTTGAAAGATGCCCGGAGTATCGACCTGTGGAGCCGTTCGTTTACGCAGCTCGACGATGCCTCCCTGAAAAAGCGCATGGCGGACATGCAGGCCGAACTCAAGCGCCCCTTCGCGAAGAGCGCTCTCCTGAAATCGTTTGCCCTGGTGCAGGAGGCCGTGTCGAGGACTCTCGGGTACCGGCCGTATATCGAGCAGTTGACGGGAGCGCTTGCGCTTTACCGCGGGTATGTCGCCGAAATGTCGACTGGCGAGGGCAAGACGGTTACGGCTGCCATGTGTGCCGCTGTGCGGGGCTGGAGCAAGCGCCCGTGCCACGTGATTACGGCGAACGACTACCTGGCTGCACGCGATGCCGAAATCATGAAGCCGCTGTATTCGTATTGCGGGGTGAGCGTCGGGGCGGTGACGGGTACGATGAAGCCCGCGGAGCGGCGCGAGGGGTATTCGGCCGACGTGACTTATTCTACGGCGAAAGAAGTGTTGGCAGATTTTTTGCGCGACCGGATTGCGATGGGGGATTTTCAGGATTTTGGCAAGCGGCTCGTTAGCGCCACGACCGTGAATATGGAACGCCTGAAGGCGAACCTGGTGCAGCGCGGGCTTTATACGGCCATAGTCGACGAGGCCGACAACGTGCTGATTGACGAGGCCGTGACCCCGCTGATTATTTCGCGCGAAAAGAAGAACGACGAGTTCAACGAGGCGTGCCGCCTTGCATACAAGGTATCCGAAAAGCTGAAGCGCCGTACGGATTACGAGGTGGACTACAAGAACCGCACCATACGCTTTGTTGTCGATATGGAATCCCGCCTGGACGATATCGGCGAAGAGATTTCGTTTGCCCGCGCCGGTTTTTTGAAGGATTTGGTGCGGCAGGCGCTTGTGGCCCGCGAACTGTTCGAGTGTGGCCGCCATTACGTTGTCGAGGAAGGCAAGGTGGTGATTGTCGACGAATCGACAGGCCGCAAGATGCCCATGCGCTCGTGGAACGGCGGGTTGCACCAGATGATAGAAATCAAGGAAGGGCTCGAAATGAGCGGCCTCAAGGAGACGGAGGCGCGAATGAGCTTCCAGCGCTTCTTTAGGCTCTACAGGAATTTCTCGGGCATGACGGGTACCGGCAAGGAGGCCTCCGCCGAATTCTGGACAATCTATGGTGCTGCCGTGGTGTGCATCCCGAATCACCGCAAGAGCAAGCGAAAGGTATCGCACCTGAAGACTTTTGCGAGCAAGGACGCCAAGCGCCGCGCCATCGTGAAGGAGGTCATCCGCATGCACGAGAAGGGCCGTCCCATCCTGATTGGCACGAAGGACATTGACGAAAGCGAATACCTTGCGTCGGCCATCGAATCGAAGGGCCTGCATTGCCGAATTATCAATGCGGTTCGCTGCGAGGAAGAGGCTGCCATCGTGGCCGATGCGGGCAAGTTCGGGGCCATTACGGTCGCGACGAACATGGCCGGCCGCGGTACCGACATCAAGATTCCGGACAAGGTCAAGAAAATCGGCGGGCTCCATGTGATTGCGACGGAGTGCAACCCCTCTTCGCGCATTGACCGCCAGCTTTTCGGCCGTTCGGCGCGCCAGGGCGACCCGGGGAGCGTGAGCCACTACGCCTCGTTCGAAGACGATGTGCTGCGCCGTAACCTGCCGAACGCGCTTGCCGTGGCGTTCAGGCACCTTGGACCCTTTTCCGCCCTTTCGGTGCGCTGGGCGCAGCATCGGGCGGGCAGAAAGGCTTACCAGAGCCGGCTTTCGGTACAGCGCACCGATACGTGGCTTGAGGATTCGCTCGGGTTCAGCGGGAACTAGTCCCGAACCGCACCTGCCGGTCGGGGAGGGGGCAAACGGGGGAGTCCGTGCTCCCTTAATCACTAAATATCGGTCTTTTGTCTTTTTTTTACTCCAGAACTACACAAAGACCGCCTTTTTTTGTATCTTTGACGCCAGCAAAGCACCACCCTAAAGGTGGCTAGCAATTTCAACAATAAACAAAAGGATCCAATAATGGCTCTCAAACTCGGTATCAATGGTTTCGGCCGCATCGGCCGTATGGTGTTCCGCGCTGCTGTGGAAAACTTCTCCAAGGACATTCAGGTTGTCGGTATCAACGACCTTCTCGACGTTGACTACCTCGCTTACATGCTGAAGTACGACTCCGTGCACGGCGCTTTCAAGCACGACGTGTCTTTCGAAGGCAACTTCCTCATCGTCGATGGCAACAAGATTCAGGTGTTCGCCGAAAAGGATCCCTCCAACATCACTTGGGGTGCCCTCGGTGTTGACGTTGTCGTGGAATCCACTGGCTTCTTCCTGACCGACGAGCTCGCCCGCGCCCACATCAAGGCCGGTGCCAAGAAGGTCATCATGTCCGCTCCGTCCAAGGACGCTACCCCGATGTTCGTTTACGGTGTGAACCACCAGACCTACGCCGGCCAGGACATCATCTCCAACGCTTCCTGCACCACCAACTGCCTCGCCCCGATGTCCAAGGTCCTCAACGACAAGTTCGGCATCAAGCGCGGCCTCATGACCACCGTCCACGCTGCTACTGCTACGCAGAAGACCGTTGACGGCCCGTCCAAGAAGGACTGGCGCGGTGGCCGTGGCATCCTCGAAAACATCATCCCGTCTTCTACGGGTGCTGCTAAGGCCGTGGGCAAGGTTCTCCCGCAGCTCAACGGTAAGCTCACTGGTATGAGCCTCCGCGTTCCGACCTCCGACGTTTCCTTCGTTGACCTCACTGCCGAACTCGAAAAGCCGGCTACCTACGAAGAAATCTGCAAGGCCATGAAGGAAGCTTCTGAAGGCGAACTCAAGGGCATCCTCGGTTACACCGACGAAGCTCTCGTTTCTACCGACTTCCGCAACGACGCTCGCACTTCTATCTTCGACGTCAAGGCTGGTATCCAGCTCGACCCGACCTTCGTGAAGGTTTGCGCCTGGTACGATAACGAATGGGGCTACAGCAACAAGGTTTGCGAAATGGCCCGCGTCATCACCAAGTAATTGATTTCGGTAAAGCGCTAGTGGCGCGGACGTAACCGCCTTCGGGCAACCTGATTTCCGCGCCTCCGCTTGAAACTTTTACAAGAAGCCCCGCTCAATCGAGCGGGGTTCTCTTTTTAATACCGCTCGTTCGTCAGGCGGTGCGAATGTTGCGTTTTGGGCGGTGCAAATGCTGCTTTTGGGCGAAATAGCAGACTAAATGGGGCTTTTGTCGCTGTTAGGTCTGTAAGATTTTATACAAATTAAACGTTTTTTGGCAAAAAATATGCTGTTTGCTCCCGAAAATGAACTTTTGAGGATGCTTTCGGGGGCAAAAGTCCTGAAAAATGCCTGAAACAGTACGAATAAACTAAAAATCAGCAGACCAAATGCCGCTTGGAAGGCTATTTGGTCTGTAAAAATGCGAATCATTCGCAAATTGCCTTCGAAGAGCCCGCAAAAAGCCCGCTTCGCGCACCCCGCACCCCGCGCCCCGCAACAAGCCCGCTTCGCGCCCCGCAACAAGCCCGCTTCGCGCCCTCCCTAGTCTCATACAAAAATCCCGAGGGCCGCAGCCCCCGGGACTTCTCTCTCTTTTGGTGTAACTCTTGCTTATCGCACCTGCACGCGCATCGTCTTGCTGCCTTCCTTCGCGTTCACGCGCACGACGTACGAACCGGAGGGGAGGCTTGCGAGCGAGAGCGCGCCGCTCACGTTCTCGACAGCCATGAACTTGTTGCCCAGCAGGCTGTAGATTTCAACATTCGCGTTGCCGCCGGCGATATTCAGGGTCTTGCCCTCGAGGCTCACGCTGAACCCGCCCGCGATTGCGGGGGCCTTGATCCCGACTTCCTCTTCGGCCTTGCAGGCCTTGTAGCTCGTGGGGTTCGTGGCGAGGTAGCCCTTCACCAGGTTGCCCGATGTTGTGTACTGCAGCGAGTTCTTGTTCGAGCCATCCTGGAAGGCTGCGGTGCCTTCGTTAATGTAGGACGCAGACCAGTTTGCCCAGGAGAGCTTGTGTTTGTTCATGTAGTCCTGCCAGCTCTTGTTGCGGCTCTGGTCGGGATTTCCGTTACCATCTGAGTTGGCGGTGCCCCATTCCGAGACGAATACGGAGAGGCCCGCATTCATGGCCTTTTCGCCCTTGGAACCTTCACTTTCTCCACCCCAGTCGTAGTTGCCGCTCCAGTTATGGGAATTTGCATAGTAGTGCAGGGTGTAGGCCGTATTCTTCTTGGGGTCGTTCACCTCGTTACCGATGGCATCGGAGGGGTTCTGGTCCCAGGAGGGGTTGCCCACGAGAATCAGGTTGTCGGAATACTGGCGGATGACCTGGATGACCTGGTTCGCGTAGTTCTTGACGTCGCTCCAGGAAATCTGTTCGGGTTCGTTGAAGACTTCGAAAATCACGTTGTCGTACTGGCCGTAGGTTTCGGCCATTTCCTTGAAGAATTCCTTCGCGGAGTTGGTCTGCTGGTGTGCACTGTGGGAGTGCCAGTCGATAATCACATAGATGTCGTTCTTGATGGCGGCCTCGACCACGGTCTTCACGAAGTTCGTCTGGTTGGTCTTGTCGCCTTCCCAGCCCTTGAGCTTGATTCCGTTCCATTCGCCGTTCCAGTCATCAGTCGCCTTTGTAGCCATGGCTGCGCGCACAATCTGGATGTTCATGTCGCGAACCATGGTGGAAACACCTTCTTCGCTCCAGAATTCGACGGCCTGGGGCATAAGGCTCCAGTAGAGGCTCATGCCGCGCACCTGCACTTCGGCGCCATCCTTGACGCCTTCGCAGCTGCCGTAGATTTGCCCCTTGCCCTGCGAGTTCTTGCCGGTCATTAGCTGGCCGTACTGGCTCACGGGGCCCACGCGGGTGGGGGTGATTTGCGCGAATGCGGTTGTGGCCAGCGATGCCGCCAGAGCCAGGGATGCCGCCGTTGTGAATCTCATAATACCTCCATACACTGTCTAGACAATGTAAAAACGTTCATACACTTTTCTTAATCTATATTCAAATTTCGCCATTTTTACGCTTTTAGGCGTATTTCGTGTTTACATCGGCAACCATTTGTGAGTATGGTCACTCATAATGGGAATTATTGCCGCATTTTTAATGCTAAAAGGGTGTTTTTTTTATTATTTTATCTCATACAAAAGGCTTCTCGATGTCGCTCTATATAACTGTCAATACACTCTGCGCTGTCATCATGATTATCCTCATGTTCATGGTTAAGCGTGGCGTGATGCACGAGTCCGACCAGAAGACGTTTTTTAACCTCTGCCTCAATTCGCTGCTCCTTTTTTCGTTCGACATTCTCTGGGTAGTGCTGGACGGGACTTCGTTTTCCCACGGCCCGCTGATAAACAAGATTGTAAACGCCGCCTATTTTGCGCAAAGTGGCGTCGTGTGCTATTGCTGGAGCCGCTATTCGCTGTTCCTTTCGGGGAACAGGCTCAAGCTGTGGAAATTCTACAGGGTGCTGTTCTTGCTGCCCATGATTGTGGTTGCCTTCATGGCGATTGCCTCCATCTGGACAGGGTGGTTCTTCACCGTGGATGCCACGAACCACTACCAGCGTGGCGAATACCTCATTTTGCACGTGAGCCTCATCTTCGCGTACCTGCTGTATTCCTTCTTTGTCGCGGTCTTTGCCATCAAGCGCAAGCGCGAGCTGGTGAACAAGAACAAGCTCTATGCCATCTCGGCGCTCGGCTTCTTGCCGTTTTTTGCAGAAATTGTCCAGATTGAGTACCCCGGACTCTCGGTTTTCTGCGTGGGTGCGACCCTCGGCCTCGTGGTGGTTTTCCTCGAAATCCAGCGCGAGATGATTTCGCTCGACCCGCTGACCCGCCTCAACAACCGCAACCAGGCGAGCATCTACCTGAGTTCGCGGTTCAAGCAAGAAATCCCGGGCAAGATGCTTTACCAGTTCGCGATGGACCTCGACAAGTTCAAGGGTATCAACGATACATACGGCCATATGGAGGGCGATAATGCGCTCATGATTGTTTCGATGGTGCTGAAACTCGTGTGTGGCCCGCGCGGGCACTTCATTTCGCGCTACGGGGGCGACGAGTTCGTGGTATTCGCGAACCTCCCGGACGACGATGCCGCGAATGAACTCTGCGCCGCCATCGAGGAAAAACTGGAAAAGAGGTCCATCGGGCTTCCGTACGCACTCAAGATGAGCATCGGGTACGCAAGGCTCCGGAAGGGCGAAACCGAGGAATCCCTTGGCCGCAGGGCGGACGAGTCCCTTTATGAAATCAAGAAGCGCAAGAAGGTGGATCGGGTATGAGCGAGTACTTGCTTGAATATGCCGAAATAAGCCTGTTCTGCATTGCGGTCCTCGCCGTGATGCTCAGGGCGCTCCGCACGAGCCTGAACAGGCTAGCCGACCAGACCATCCTCACGCACGTGTTCGTAATGATTATGATGCTTTTCGTCTTCGACCTCGTGTCGGAGATGGTCGAGGGACACGCTACCCCGGCCGCCATAGCCGTGAACCACGTCTGCTGCATCGCGTTCCTCTCGCTGAACCTGTTCCTCGCGTTCCAGTGGCTTCGCTTTGTGGGCTACAACCTGCAGCTCCATTTTTGGCACCAGAAGCGGACCTTGCTCTATTTGCTGATTCCCTTGATGGTGGGCGTCTTGCTTATCGTGTGCTCCATATCGCAGGGCTGGATTTACCGCATTAGCCCCGACAACCACGCTATTCGCGGTAGCATTTACTTTGTCTATATTGCGATTTGCTGCTTCTACATGCTGGGCACGGGCTTTATTGCGGGCCGTCGCGTGTTCATTAGGCGCTACTACTCCGACAAGCTTTTGTACCTGGCACTGGCGTCGTGTGGCGTGTTGCCCGCATTCTTCTTTGTTCTCGAGTATTTTACGGGCACGCATCCCTTCTCGGTTTACTCGATGGTGGTTGCCGTGCTTTGGGTATTCCTCGAACTGCAATCCCGCATGATTTCGACGGACCCGCTCACCAAGCTCAACAACAGGAACCAGCTGAACGTGTTTCTTGATTCCAAGATGGGGCAGAATTCGGCGAAGGGCTCGCTGTACCTGTTCGTGCTCGATGTGGACAAGTTCAAGGACATAAACGACAACTTCGGGCATCACGAAGGCGACCGCGCGCTGATTACGGTTGCCGACGTGCTCAAGAAGGTTTGTGGCCCCCGCGGGCACTTCATTTCGCGCTTTGGCGGTGACGAGTTCAACCTGGTGGCGGAACTGCCCGATGCCTCTGCCGCGGAGGCCCTGAAAGATGCTATCAATGAAGAAATCGCCCTCAGGGACGAAACTCTCCCGTACCGCCTGTGCCTGAGCATCGGGTATGCCACTGGCCGCGGGAAGGGCGAAACCCTGAAAGACCTGTTTGAACGTGCCGACGAGGCGCTGTACAGGGAAAAGGCGAAGCGCTAGCATGGACTTTCCGGTAAGTTTTTCTAAATTCTTTCTCGCTAGGATTTGGCTATGCAGAATTTGAAGAAAGAAATAACTGTTGATTCCAAGATTGAGAACATCGACGCCCTGACGGCGTTCGTGGAGAAGGAACTTGAACCGTTTGAACCTTCGATGAAGGCCCAGATGCAGATTAACGTTGCAATCGATGAACTTTTTAGCAACGTGGTGCATTATTCCGGCTCGTCGAAGATGACGCTTGTTCTGGAAGTTGTGGAAGACGTTCTTTCGGCTAGCCTGACGTTTATCGATAACGGCGTGGCGTACGACCCGCTTGCGAAGGCCGACCCGGATGTTACGCTCTCTGCCGACGACCGCGAGATTGGCGGGCTTGGCATTTTCCTGGTCAAGAAGACGATGGACCAGATGGAATACAAGCGCGACGGCGAGAAGAACATTCTCAAGATTACGAAGAAACTGGGCTAGGCCACAAGGAAAGTTTTAAAAAAGAGGTTAATATGCAGATTGAAAAGAAACTCGAAAACAACGTTTTGAGCTTTGCCCTGGAAGGGCGCTTGGATACCATGACCGCCCCGCAGCTCGAGGCTGAGGTCGTCGGAAAACTTGATGGCGTTACCGAATTGAATTTCGATTTCGCAAAGCTCTCTTACATTTCTTCTGCAGGCCTGCGCGTGCTGCTTTCTGCCCAGAAGGTCATGAACAAGCAGGGCAAGATGTTTATCCGCAACGTGTGCCCCGAAATCAAGGAAATCTTTGACGTGACGGGTTTCGCGGATATCCTTACCATCGTGTAAGAATTCGCAAGCGAATAAATTATTTAATTTGTTATTCGCGCGATAATTTGTTATCCCCGCTATACGATACTTGGCAACATGTTGCCATAGTAGAGTTATCGTCTTTGGGGAGAAGGCGGGGATCTTTTGTTTTGAATTTTATGTATAAAATAAGCCCGCTTTCGCGGGCTGTTTAAAGAATGCGTGCAAAGACAAAAAGATTCCATTAGGTTAGGTAGTCTTTGCTCGCCCTTCGCCTCGACAACAGGTTTATACCTGTTGCCTCGTCTCGGCGCATGTGCGGCCCTATACGTCGCCAACTTCGCCGGTCTTGACAAAATTCCGCACGGCGCGCGTAATGCGCATGCTGCAGAAGTTCGGGCCACACATGCTGCAGAAGTGGCTTGCCTTCGCCTGGCTGCCGGGGAGCGTCTTGTCGTGGAATTCCATCGCCTTCTCGGGGTCGAGCGACAGCGCGAACTGGTCGTTCCAGCGGAAGTCGAAGCGGGCGCGCGAAAGGGCGTCGTCGCGGAACTGCGCTGCGAAATGGCCCTTTGCAAGGTCGGCCGCGTGGGCGGCGAGCTTGTAGGTGACCACACCTGCGCGCACGTCGTCGCGGTCGGGGAGCCCGAGGTGTTCCTTGGGCGTCACGTAGCAGAGCATCGCGGTGCCGTACCAGCCGATTTGTGCCGCGCCGATGGCCGATGTGATGTGGTCGTAACCGGGGGCAATGTCGGTGGTGAGGGGGCCGAGCGTGTAGAACGGGGCGCCGTGGCACTTTTCGAGCTGGCGGGCCATGTTGTCCTGAATCTTGTGCATGGGCACGTGGCCCGGGCCTTCGATAATCACCTGCACGCCGTATTCCCAGGCAATCTTCGTGAGTTCGCCAAGCGTGTCCAGTTCTCCGAACTGGGCCGCGTCGTTGGCATCGGCGAGGCTTCCCGGACGCAGACCATCGCCCAAAGAAACGGCAACGTCGTAGGCGGCGAGAATCTCGCAGATTTCGCGGAAGTGCGTGTACAAGAAGTTCTGCTGGTGGTGGCGCATCTGCCAGAGGGCAAGGATGGAACCGCCGCGGCTCACGATACCCGTGGTGCGCTTGGCCGTGAGCGGAATGTGTTCCAGCAACAGGCCTGCGTGAATCGTGAAGTAGTCCACGCCCTGTTCCGCCTGCTCAATAAGCGTGTCGCGGTACAGTTCCCACGTGAGTTCTTCGGCCTTGCCGTTCACCTTCTCGAGCGCCTGGTAGATAGGCACTGTGCCGATAGGGACGGGGCTGTTGCGGATAATCCATTCGCGCGTTTCGTGGATGTGCTTTCCGGTGGAAAGGTCCATGACCGTGTCTGCGCCCCATCGTACAGACCAAGCCATTTTTTCGACTTCTTCTTCGATAGAAGAGGTAATGGCCGAGTTGCCGATGTTGCTGTTGATCTTCGTGAGGAAACGGTTACCGATAATCATCGGTTCGCATTCCGGGTGGTTAATGTTCCCCGGCAGAATCGCACGGCCTGCGGCGATTTCGTCGCGCACGAATTCCGGCGTAATGGGGGAGCCTGCCACCTGGATTTTACCCTGAGCCTGCAATTCGTCAAGGCGCTGGTTTTCGCGGATAGCCACGTATTCCATTTCCTTGGTGACGATTCCCTTGCGGGCGTAGTCAAGCTGCGTCAGGTGGTGTCCGGCCTTTGCGCGGAGCGGGTGGTGCTCGGCGTTAAAGCGCAGGTGGTCCAGCTCATGGTTTGCGCGGCGGGCGCGGCCATAAGCAGACGTCATGTCGTTGAGCTGTTCGGCGTCACCACGTTCCATAATCCAGGGTTCGCGAAAACGTTCAATCCCCTTCGTTACGTCGAGCTTGGCATCTACATCGCTGTAAGGACCACTCGTATCGTATACCGTCACGACAGGCGTTTCGGGGTCTTCAGTCAAAATTTCGCGCATTCCCACGCGGATGTCCGGGTACATTTTCCCCGGAACATACACCTTGCGGGAATTCATAAACGGCTTGAGGAGAGAATCCATTGCGGTTCCTAAATATTTTGTCCTGGATTCTTCATTACGCTGCGCTCCATTCAGAATGACGACTTGGTGAAACGTCATCCTGAACGCGAAGCGTGAAGGATCCAGTCCTGAATTACTTAACTCCAATCAGAGACAGGTCGCGCACGGCACCCTTGTCAGCAGACGATGCCATGGCGGCGTATGCCTGCAATGCCTTGCTGACAACGCGGTCGCGGTGTTCCGGCTGCCAAGCCTTGGCGCCGCGGGCTTCCATTTCCTTGCGGCGTTCGGCGAGTTCGTCGTCGGTGAGCTGCACGTTGATGGAGCGGTTCGGAATGTCGATTTCGATGACGTCGCCCGTGTGAACGAGGCCGATGTTACCCTTGTTGGCGGCTTCCGGAGAAGCGTGGCCGATGGAAAGACCGCTGGTACCGCCGGAGAAACGACCGTCGGTAAGGAGGGCGCAGGACTTGCCGAGGTGACGGCTCTTGAGGTAAGAGGTCGGGTAGAGCATTTCCTGCATGCCGGGGCCACCCTTCGGGCCTTCGTAGCGGATGACGACGACGTCGCCAGCCTTCACCTTGTTGCCGAGGATGCCTTCAACGGCTTCTTCCTGGCTTTCGAACACGATAGCCGGGCCGGTGAACTTCCAGATGGATTCGTCCACGCCTGCGGTCTTCACGATGCAGCCGTCGATTGCGAGGTTTCCGTACAGAACAGCGAGGCCGCCGTCCTTGGTATAAGCGTGTTCGCCATCGCGGATAGCGCCGTTGGCGCGGTCGAGGTCGTGATCCGGATACATGAAGTTCTGAGAGAAGGCTTCAATATTGTACTTGCGGCCCGGGCCAGCGAGGTAGCGCTGCTTGGCTTCGGCGCTCGGGTTGCGCTTGAGGTCGTTCACTTCGAGAGCTTCGCCCATGGTGGCGGCGTGAACAGTCTTTGCATTCTTGTGGATGAGGCCCATGCGGTCGAGTTCACCGAGGATACCCATGATGCCGCCAGCGCGGTTCACGTTTTCCACGTGGATGTTGTGAACGGTCGGGGCGACCTTGCAGATGCACGGCGTGTTGCGGGAAAGACGGTCGATGTCCTTCATGGTGAAGTCAACGCCAGCTTCCTGAGCGACAGCGAGCAAGTGGAGCACGGTGTTGGAAGAACCGCCCATGGCGATGTCGAGGCGCATGGCGTTTTCGAAGGCTTCCTTCGTGGCGATGCTGCGCGGGAGGATGCTTTCGTCGTTCAAATCGTAATACTGGTGGCAGAGTTCCACGATGCGCTTACCGGCTGCTTCGAACAGCTTCTTACGTTCGGCGTGCGTTGCAACGATGGTGCCGTTGCCCGGGAGGCTGAGGCCGAGGGCTTCGGTAAGGGAGTTCATGGAGTTTGCGGTGAACATGCCGGAGCAGGAACCGCAAGTCGGGCAAGCGTTCGCTTCGATGGCAGCCACTTCTTCGTCGCTGATGGTGTTGTCGGCAGAATCGATCATGGCGTCGATCAAGTCAAGAGCGCGGTCCTTGCCGTCCTTCGTGGTCACGTGGCCAGCTTCCATCGGGCCGCCAGAAACGAAGATTGCCGGAATGTTGAGGCGCATGGCTGCCATGAGCATACCCGGAGTCACCTTGTCGCAGTTGGAGATGCAGACGAGGGCGTCGGCGCGGTGGGCGTTTGCCATGTATTCGGTAGAGTCCGCAATCAGGTCACGGCTCGGGAGGCTGTAAAGCATGCCGTCGTGGCCCATGGCGATACCGTCGTCCACGGCGATGGTGTTCATTTCCTTCGCGACACCGCCGGCGGATTCGATCGCGCGGGCGACCACCTGGCCCAAGTCCTTCAGGTGAACGTGGCCCGGAACAAACTGGGTGTAGCTGTTCACCACGCAAATAACGGGCTTACCAAAGTCTTCCACCTTGGTTCCTGTTGCGTGCCAAAGGGCGCGTGCACCGGCCATTTCACGGCCTTCCATAGTCTTGAGCGAACGAAGTTTCGGCATAATATTGTCCTTTTTGAAATTTTTCAAAAAATGTAGAAAAAAAACAGGCGATTTGGCTCATTTTCCCCGCGAAAGCGTCTTATAGAATAGATAGGGCCTTCTCTATCCGCCGTTGCGGGGGCGTTCCCGCAGAAAAAGGAATATAAAATGGACCGTAAACAGTTTGCTAGGTTTATCAAATTGCTCAAGGAAGCAAATGAAAGGGGCGAAGATGTAGACGCTATCATGAAGGCGTATGAGCACGAGAATGCTTACATCTACAACGATGGGGTGTTCAAGAAGATTTTCGCAAGCGAGGAGAACATCGCGCTTACCACTGACCTTGTGAACGCGAGTCTCGACCTCTTCGGGTGCGACTGCATCAGTCACCCAAGAATCGTCAACCCCTTTGTTCCGGGAGAAACGGGCAAGAGCAGCGTAGAGCCTGACATTATGCTTGTAAACGACCGCGGCGTGGGACAACCCCGCGACCGCATCTCCATCGACGTGCAGCACAATAACAACACGCTCTACCCGGCACGCCTTGTGCTCTACGTATCCCGCATTACTAGCAACATGGTGAAGCGCGGCGCCCCTCCGTTGCTCGAAAACCTGAATGTCGTGAGTTTCCAGTTCTTTGAGGCTTTCCCGAAGTCGAAAAACTACCGGCATGTCGTGCAACTCAGCAATCAGGAGGGCATGCTATATTTCGACTTGCAGACCATGACGATTGTCGAGGTGAAGAAGTTCCTCGAACATGCCGATGCCTATGCAGGCGACAACAGTCGCCTCGCGCAATGGCTCAGGGCAATCGACACTCTCAACCGCGAGGCAGATTTCAGCGAGTTTTCGCAGGACCCCGTGTTCAGGGTATTGCAAAATGCCGTAAAAATGTGTAATTTTAGTGCGAGGTATCTTATGACTGTAGATATGAGCGACGTTGATCGGGCTATGGAGAAGTACGAGGCCGCTTTGGAAAAATCCAAGGAAATCGCGAAGGGGTTGCTGCGCGATGGTGTGCCGCTTGATGTCATTGTGCGAAATACCAATCTCCCTGAGAAGGTTATTCTCTCGTTGTAGTGGTCCGGTAGTCGTATAATCTCGTACCCCGCTTCGGCGGGCAAAAATCCCCGAAATTTGACGAAAATCACATTTTTGGCAGGGAAAATATGCATGTGAAAGCATTTGTATGCGTTTTTCCTACTGATTTTGTGAAGTTGGTCAACAAAATTTTGCATTGTTTACAAACTAATTGCAAAAAATGGCGAAATTTGTTAAATTTAAGCAAAAACGGGGGTAAAGTATGCTCTTTGTAACTAAATTGAAAATTCTGACTCTTATGACCTGCCTGATGCTTGTGGGGCAGGCGTTTGCTCTTGACTGTGCAACGGGTACGCAATGGGGTGATTTCCATACCCAAGAAATGACTAAGGATGATGAAGGCTTCTATAATATAAGTGAGCCTGAAGAATTGGCATGGATTGCATGCAAGACAACGCATGATTCAACGAATTACAAATCTTCTCAGGTTCGGTTAACTAAAGACATTGATTTGCAAGGGAAACTTTTTATTCCGATTTCTGCGGGAAAAGGGGATCCGAAATTTAGAGGAACTCTTGATGGTCAGGGGCATACCATTCGAGGTCTATTTATCAAAGGTTCTGAAATTGCAAAACCTGAAGTTAATGGAATGAAAAACTATGCACAGAATATCGGATTGGTTGCTGTTCTGAGCACGGGTGGGATTATTAGAAATCTTACGCTGGATGTTTCTGATATTTACGCATCAAATTCCGCAGGGGATGAAGGTACTGTAGGAACGTCAAGTCCTATTTCTGTAGGAACTCTTGTGGGATGGATGGATGCAGGGACGATTGAAAACTGTATTGTTGAAGGTCGTATTACCACAAGTGGCGACAAAAATCGTGTTGGAGGTCTTGTAGGAAATGTGAATAATGCAAATATCTCGAATAGCGTATGTAAAGTATCTATATCGTCGAGTGGTAATGATACTCATGTTGGCGGTGTTGTTGGTGCTCTTAGGAAGGGAGGTACGGTGAATTTAACATCTTGTGTATTTGAAGGTGATACCCTTATCAGTACTGGAGGAATGGTAGGTGGAATTGTTGGTTATTATGAAAATTCTAAGGTGAATACAGACAAAGCGTTATATTATTCTGGTAATTATCCGGGTGTAGGTAAAGGAAAATCTGTTGAGACACACAAAGAAGCAAACTTGAATTCTGAAGAAGTGGTGTGTGCTTTGAATGGGGGGAAATGGATTGTTGAAAACGAAACAGAGACCTGTTCCGGTAATACGAGTAATGTTTGGTCCGAAGGTCAGTCTAGTATTTCCATGAATGGCTCCGACGGTTACAAGGTTTCTTTCAATGCCAACGGCGGCTCATTTGCCTCTGGAGCAAAGACTTTCAAGATTGTAGCCAATGGTGCTACTATTACTGCTGATGAAATCACAGCACCGACGCGCACTGATATGGACCCTAACACTAATATGACAAAGAGTAAGAAATTTGCTGGCTGGGCAACAACGACTGATGCTATTGAACCGACCGAACTGGGCGTAGCCGATGCAAATAAAACCCTATATGCTGTATGGTATGATTTCTATACGGTTACCTTTGAAATAAATTCGGTAACGCATGAAACACGTACTATTTCTGTTCCCAAGCATGGGCATGTTTCTGCAGAAGGTTTTACTCTTCCTGCGTCTTACTCGATTCCTAATCCGGATGATGCGGAAAATCCCATAAAGTATTTCTTTACGGGATGGGCTTATGCAACTAAGTGGTTGGCTGTTAATACTGATCCCACGCCAACTGATACACTTCATCTGGCCGATATAGATGTTGTTGCTGATGTTCCTTTGTACCCGGTGTGGACCAGAGCGGAAACATTTTCTGTAGCATTTGATGCGACCTTGCATGGAAAGACACATGTCCGTTTTGTCAAGAAGGTAAATGACGGAGATAAGGTTGCTAAACCGGGAGAGAATGATGTTGTTGCTGATCCGGGATACAAGATTATCGGCTGGTGTACCAATGCAAATTGTACGGAAGGTAGTGTGTATAATTTTGACGCTCAGTTAAAAAGTAATCTTACTCTGTATGCTGAGTGGGATACAGTAGAGTATAAGATTTCCTATGAGATGAATGGCGGTACGAATAACGTCAGCAATCCGACTTTCTACACCGTTGAATCCGACCCCATTACTTTTGCTGAACCTACATATCCTGGTTACAAATTTATAGGATGGTTTTATGATGCAGGCTTTACTAGCCCTGCTACCGGGATTGCAAAGAATAGCACCACTGGCGAAAAGACTTTATATGCAAAATGGGAACAGATTTTTTATACGGTCGAATACCTTTCGGGTAACGAATTGTCGGCGACGATTGTGGCCGACAAGAAACCTTGGGGTGAAAGTGTAACCCTGAAGGGCGATGAAGTTGCTTTCCAGCGCGAAGGATATATTCATGACGGTTGGAGCTTGACTCCCGGCGGCACTATAGCTTATAATTTTGGCGCAACCTATGATAAATATAAAGATCTTGTACTCTTTCCGCATTGGGTTGAAGGGGCGCCGGATGTAGTCCACAATGGTGCGGTAACCATCTATACTTATTCGGAAACTCATAAGGTAGCTGAAATCAATGGCGACTATAAGGGGCTCGATGCGTTTAGTATAGACGAAGATATTCCTGTTACATCTGTTGTTTTGAATCGTTCGTTAACGCCGTATGTGCCTGTGACGATGACTCTCCCGTTTGACATCGCGGTTGATAATGTAGAAAATGCAAAGTTCTATGCGTTTGGTGGAATTTCCATTGATGGGAATGGTAAAAAGGCGGTGGAAGCGAATCGCGTAAAGACTGGTACTCTAGAGGCCAACACGCCGTATATCGTCATTCCCTTGGCCCAATCTATCACATTTAGTGGAGCGGTTGTTCTTCGTGAAACTGCCGAACCTGTGGTGGAACTTGGAAATTGGGAGTTCGTGGGTACATATGCTTACAAGACCGTTGCGCAGGAAAATGTGGGCTCTATTTATGGTATTTCGGGATCTGCTGAAGGGAATATATCTCAGGGAAAATTTGTTAAATTTGCTGAAGGTTGTAATTTTGTGCCGATGCGAGCATATTTGTTAAATAAGGAAATCTCTAACAGACGTCTGGCGAAGTCGCTGTACTCTAGGCCGGCAAGTACAGAAATTGCTGAATTTGGTATCAATTGGAATGAAGACGATGAGGTTGAGCCTGAAGAGCAAACCACTGTTGTCCGTAAGATAATGAAGACGCCTTCTATCCTGAGAATGGACCGTGTGTTTGATTTGAAGGGACGTCTTGTCAATGAAAAGTCTAAGCCAAGAGGCGTTTATTTCAATAAGTAGGGAGTAATAGATGGAAAAAGAGAAAAAAGAATACGTTGTTCCAGAAATCGAGGTTGTAAAGCTGTAACGCCAAGCAAACCTTCTGGAGGGAAGTCCAGAACCTGAACCATCTCCGGAGGTCCCTATCAATTTCAATGACTAATATGGAAAAAGAAAAGAAAGAGTATGTTGCTCCTAAAATGGATGTTGTAAATATCCAAGCTAGGGGCCGTTTACTCGGTGCTTCTTCTGATCCACCTATTTTTCATGGTGATGGTGGCTAGTACGCCGTGTTGAATAAGTCACCTGGAGTTGAACGTAATCTTTTTACCCTCATTCGGCTTGCATTCGGTGCAGGCGAGGGGGAATGTGCAAATTTCAACGTAGAGACCGCTGAAGAGTGGTCTCTTTTGTATTCTCTGGCATCCAAACTTGCGGTGGTGGGCATCGCGTATGCGGGGGTCTGCAAGTTGCCGAAGGACCGGCGGCCGCCGCTGGACCTCGCTTTCCAGTGGGCGAGCGAGGCGGAGGCGATTCGCGGGCACAACCGCCTGGTGAATGACGAGGCTAGGCGGCTCACGGAGCTGTTTGCGGGCGAGGGGAGGCGGACGGCCATCCTGAAGGGGGCGGCGAATGCGCGCCTGTACCCGGACAGGTTCATGCGTCAATGCGGAGACATCGACATTTGGATTGATGGCGGGCGCGATTCTGTTATCGGCTTGCTGCGCAGGCTCGGCCTGATGGAGCCCGAACCGCAGGCGATTACCGGCCGCAAGATGACGTACGAGGAAAAGTACGCCGAGGCGAAGCGGAAACTCAACGAGAACGTCTCGAGGCATCATGTGCACCTGGCCCACGATGCGGCTGCGGTCACGGTGGAGGCGCATTTTTTGCCTTCGTCGGGGAACCGGAACCCGTTTGCAGACAAACGACTAATGCGTTTCTTGCAATGCGAGATTTTAAAAACGGAATTTGTACCGGAGGGTTTCTATGTCCCGTCGCTCAAGTTTGCTCTTGCGATGCAGCTGGCGCATATCCAGACGCACTTTATGGCGGGCGGCATCGGCCTGAAGCAGATAACCGACTACTACGTGCTTTTGCGGCAGGCGGGCGACAGCGACCGTCTCGAAATCGCGAAGAACCTCCGCAGGTTCGGCCTGCTGCGCGTGTCCAGTGCCCTGATGTGGTTGCTGGGGCATATTTACGGGCTCGAGCGCGAGCGTATGCTGTGCGCCCCCGATGAGCGGCTTGGCCAGCACATGCTCGAGATTGTGCTTGCCGGAGGAAACTTTGGCTTCTATTTCAAAGCGAATTACCGGAAACTACCCATGCGTTGGATTGGCAAGCGTTGGCGTGCCATCAAGTTCTGTCCGTTCTCGCCTATAGAGGTGTTCTGGTCGGAGGTCGCCTACTGGCGGACCTTTGCCCGCACGCTCCCTATCCGTATCAAACTGCGGAAGTTCTCGATTCGAGATATGTTCTAAAAAATACCTCGGCAAGCGCCGGGGTATCTTTACAAAAAGGAAATCCCCGGTTGAGCCGGGGAGTTTTAATTTCGCTTACTTTAGATTAGTATCTGTCTTTCAGCACCTGCGGGCATTCCACTTCAACGTAGTTGTGCTCAGGGTTGCCTGCGGCATGCAGGTATTCAACAAGGAACATGCAGCCTTGCTTGGCCTTGCTGTCGTTGCTGAACGCCTTGTTGCACTTTTCGGTAAGGCAACTGACATAGGTGCCTGCATTGTAGTTACTTTCGGTTTCACAGTCGGAGAGGAGGCCCCCGTACTGCTGGCCCTGTGCGCCCCAGCCCATGCTGGAACAGCCGTTGAATATGCCGACGCCGCCACCCGGGATCATGATATCGAACTGGCCCTGCGACACGTCGCCACCGATATTCGTTGTCATGATGATGAGCTTTTTGCCCTTGATAGCCTTGGTGTTTGCATTTGTAGAGTTGTAGTGGCCTTCGCCGGTAAACGTGAGCTGGTAGCACTTGCCGCAGGAACCGCCGTCACTTGCCGGTACAGCGGCGAATGCGAAGCCCATGTCGGAACAGCCGTCAATGGTGAATGGAATCTGGCTTGTGCAGGCCATCATCGAACCGCCTGCGCAGACGCTCCCTGCGCCCCAGTCGGTGCTTTCGGTTGTACCCTTGTTGGTGCACTGCTTGGAATGGTAAGAGGTATTGTTTTGCACAGAGCAGTGGGGCTTGCAGCAGTCCCAGTAACGGGTGGCCCAGCCGGATCCGGTTTTGCCGCCGTTCTTGACAACGATGTTCGGGCATCCGCCGGTCAACGGCTGCTGCGAGCTGCTGGAAGACTTGGGTGCAACGCTGGAGCTAGACTTTGCACTGCTCGAGGATTTTGCAGAGGAACTAGACTTTGCGCTGCTCGAGGACTTGGGCTGGGTGGTGCTGCTCGAAGGTTGAGCCGTTCCCGCTCCCATATCCTGGCAATTTTTGTTGTTCGGGTCGTAGTAGCAGTTGATGTTGCAGGTCTTGTCGTAGGCGTACTGTTCCTGGTGGGGGCCCTTAAGGCTCTGGTAGTAGGCGACGCATGTGCCCGACGGTGCATCGAGGCACTGGCCGTCACAATTTGTGTTGGCGGGTGTCGCGGAAGACTTCGGCTGCTCCTGCTTGGCAGAGGAGGAAGACTTCGGCTGTTCAGGAGTGGCAGACGAGGTGGGCTTTGGCTCCTCGGGGTTGGTTGTTGCGGAAGATTCCGGGATGACCGGAGTATCCGAACTGGTAATTACCGGGTCCGGGGTGACCGGATTCGGGTCTTCGACGACTTCGCCACCCGGGACCGGGTCAACGGGCTGGACGATGGGGTTGCCTGCCAGGTCCGTAATCGTGCCATCGGGGTTGATAATCGTCTGGTCCGGGGTAAGTACCGGGAGCTGCGAGAGGTCCGGGATGGTCGCAATGGGTGTGAGTGCGCCATCGTAAACGATGCCCAATGCCGGATCGTATGTGCCGACGGGGTTGCCCGCCTTGTCTGCAACGAAGAACCCTGCTTCGGTCGGCGTGATGATGTAGGTCTGGTCGCCGTTGAAAATCCAGCTAGGGGTAGTGACAGCGGCAAACTGTTCGGCACCCTGCGGAGTGGTGGGGACAGTAATTGCTGCTTCATCGGAGCAGTTCCAGGCGATCACCAGTGCGCCTGCAACAAGTAATGGCTTAAAGAAAGGAATTTTCATTTTTACCTCGTTATTGGCCCAAACATTCTCGCAAAAAATATATTTATGTTGCTCATTTAGGATGTAAAAAAAAGGTTAGGGTGACGCTTATCAAGATAAAGTGTTCTCCAAGTGTTCCTTGATTAGGTGGTGAACGCTTTTTGTAACATTTGCGGGAATTTTTGTATCGGAAAATGGCCTAAATCTTGACAAAAAGGGCATTCAGGCTGAGGCCGCCGTGGCTTGTCGCGATGATTTTTGCGGAGGCGTTTTTGGCGGGGTCTAGGGCCGGGCATTCGCGCAAGAGGTTTGCGGTACATGTGAACTTGCTGCCGGGTCGGGAATCGTCCTTGGGGGCGAGGATTGCGACGGTGAGGTGCAGGCCTGACGGTGCTAGGTCGCGGGCGAGTTCTGCGATTTTTTTGCCGATTTTGGTGTAGAGTTTCGGAGCGTCGAAGTCGAGGCGCTTGCCGTAGGGCGGGTTCAGCACGATGACGGGTTCAGAATCGTTTATGTTGGCTTCATTTGAAGTGCTCGGGGCACGGCATGCATCGGCGATTTCTTTTGCTGTGTAGGTGAAGAAGTCGCGAAGTTGCGGAGTGATGTTTATTGCGGGTGTAGTGGGCGCGCCGGTTGTGCAGTTTTTTGCAGGTAGTGACTGCGCGAGGGGACTGCACTCTACGTTGTGGCGGATGATGCCTATGGCGCGTTCCGATATATCGCTGGTGAGGATGTTCGCGATTAGATTCTTCGACTCCACGCCGTTCGGCGTTCCGCTCAGAATGACACACTCTTGTTTGATAATGTGGCTCCAGGTGGCGGGCTTGAATGCGGGCTGGTGCTTGAGCGCGAAGTCGCGGCACTTGCCGGGGATGAGCCCGCTTGCCATGTATGCGGCCTCGAGACTGAACGTGCCGCTCCCTGCCATTGGATCAATGAGGGTGATTGGTGCGGCGACGAGTGCGGAAACCTCGAGAATCATGCCGGCGGCAATTGTCTCCTTGAGGGGGGCGTCGTTCACGAACCGCTCGTGCCCGCGCTTGTACAGCTCTTCGCCGGCGAGGTCGAGCCAGAGGGTGCAACGGTCATCGATAAGCGTTACGAACAGGTTCTGCGGGGCGTTGCGGGGTGTCCCCGCAGAGGGGGTAGCGGATGTCGCGTCGGCAGGAGCGAGGGGGACGCTTCCCCCTTCAATCACTTTCTGCAAACGTTCTGCGACGGCGTCGCTGTGGTACAGGCGCGAGTGCTTGCAGGTGACGTGGATGCTTACGGTGTCCGGGGTGACAGGGCCCGCGGGGAGGTACAGTTCCCACGGGATTTCGGCGGCCTTTTTCTCGAGGTCACGGAAGTTTTCTGCCTTGAAGTCGGCGATGTGCATCAGGATGCGGTTCGCGACTCGCGTGTATGCGACTGCCTTCCAGGCGTCGGTAATCTTTGCGGTGAATTCGACCTTGCCATCGCCAACGACTTGCGGGTGGCAGAGTTCAATTTCGCGGGCGAGAGTTTGTTCGAAACCGAGCGGGGCTATAGCCAAGAATCGGTGCGGCTTTCCGATAACCTGCCTCTTGAGCCGTTTTTCGCTTGCAGTGACACTATCCATGCCGCACCCGAAAATTTTCGCTTAGACTAGAACTGGAAATAGATGAACGGGCAACTGTCCGCGCTCATGAACTGGTAGATGATGAAGATGATGAATGCCGTAGAAAGCACCATCAGGGGGATGGGCTGCGATGCGAACGCGATGCGGTAGCGGCTCTTCCACTTTTTGGGAACCCAGTGGATGAGCATGCCCGCGATAAACACGAGGATGATGTTGATGTGTTCCCAGGCGATGGTGCCGAGGGTATCCCACTTCCAGGCGGTGCCCATCTGCTGCACCATGTTCTTCGCGGTGTTCCAGGCGACTTCGTTCGCTTCGGCGGGGTCGAGGTTCGAGCCTGCGCGGAAGAAGAGTCGCGTGAAGGTGATGAACACGAAGGTGAGTGTCACGTTCCATGCCACATAGAGCCAGTGGTACGTCTTTTGGCTGAATAGGCGGAAGATAAGCACGGAGTAGATGCCGAAGAACAGCACGCCGAAATAGACGGCGGTAATCGCGAAGATGGCGATGTGGTAGTTCTTGAAGATGATGGCGCTTGCGGCGAACAGGATGAATGCGGCGCTTGCGCGGAAGGTGAGGCTACGCTTGCACCAGATCTTGTTGAACACCTGGCCAAAGCCGTTGAGGCCGCCCCAGATGATGAAGTTCCAGCTTGCACCGTGCCACCAGCCTCCCACGATCTGGGTTGCCATGGCGTTCATGTTGGTGGTGATGAACTTGCGGGAATCGGGTTTGAAATAAGCGTAGATGCCGATGTACAGGAAGAACGCACCGAGGGCGATTCCGACCCACACGCTGCCCGAAAGCATGATGGCCACAAGGCTCAGGAAGCCCATCCAGAAGAACGTGCCGAGAGTCGCGTTGCGGTTGCCGCCAAGCGGGATGTACAGGTAGTCGCGCCACCAGCTAGAAAGCGAGATGTGCCAACGGCGCCAGAATTCGGTGGGGGAGAGCGCCTTGTAGGGGCTGTTGAAGTTCTGCGGCAGGCGGAAGCCCATGAGGAGTGCAACGCCGATGGCGATGTCGGTATAGCCCGAGAAGTCGGCGTAGACCTGCAGGGAGTATGCGAAAAGCGCGATGAGGTTCTCGAGGCCCGTATAGAGCAGCGGCTGGTCGAACACGCGGTCCACGAAGTTTGTCGCGAGGTAGTCGCTCAGGATAATCTTTTTGCCGAGGCCGTTCAAAATCCAGAATACGGCGATACCGAAGGTGCGGCGCGGGAGGAAGTACTTCTTGTAGAGTTGCGGGACGAACTTGTCGGCGCGCACGATGGGGCCCGCGACGAGCTGCGGGAAGAACGAGAGGTAGAAACCGAAGTTGAGGATGTTCGTTACGGGCTTGATTTTACCGCGGTAGATGTCGATGCAGTAGCTCATCGCCTGGAACGTGAAGAACGAGATGCCCACGGGCAAGATGATGGTATCGACAAGCGAGTGCGTGCCGAACATCTTGTTGCTTGCGGCGGCAAAGAAGTTGTATACGTGCAGTTCGATGCCGGTAAAGTCGTAGAGGGCGTCGAGGAAGAAGTAGGAATACTTGTAGTAGCAGAGGACGAGCAGGTCTATGATGACGACGATGATCATCAGGATTTTCTTTTTCCACTGGACCTGTGCTTTTTCAATCCACTTGCCGATAAAGAAGTTCGCGATGACGCAGAAGATGAGGATGCAGACGTAGCTGCCGCTTGTCTTGTAGTAGAAGAAGAGGCTGGTCGCAAACAGGAAGGCGTTACGGAGCAGGAGTTTCCTGTGGACGAGCGAGAAGATGGCGAAGACGACTGCGAAGAATCCCCAGAAGTAGAACTGCGTAAAGAGTAGCGGGCTGTTCGGGTCGAAAGCAAACGTGCGTGTGAGGTAAGGTATTATGTAGTCAAGCATATGTCATCCTGAGCGTTTTTTAGCCTGTCCTGAGCAAGCGAAGCGCGTCGAAGGAAAGGATCTAATCTTTCATCAAATCATTCCATTGGGAATTCATTTGATTTATTAAGTTGTTTTTCTTTTCTCTTTTCCAACCTTTTAGTTGTTTTTCTCTTTGTATTGCATCATTAATTTCAGTATATCTTTCAAAATAAACAAGTTTGTTGATTTTATATCTAGCGGTAAACGACGCTCCGCTACCACTCATATGTTCTAAAGCACGACGTTCAATATTATTTGTTACACCTACATAAATTGTAGAGTTTGTCTGATTTGACATTATGTATGTGTAGTAACTATTAGGCATATTTCTTTTAGATCCTTCGACTTCGCCTAACGGCTTCGCTCAGGATGACATTTATCATTTTTTACTCGTCTTTTTTTCCTCCTCCTTCTTCGGAGTCGGTTCAAGGGCAGGGAGGTTCGCGATGTGTTCCTGGTAGGCGTCGATGAGCGCCTTGTAGAACATGTCGCCGAGCAGGTGGTAGCCCGCCATATTGAAGTGAATCTTGTCCTTTTTCGCGAGGCTTGCCTTTTCCCACTTGGCCATGGAACCGAGGCCCCCCATCAGGGAGAACTTGTCCCAAACGCCGGCCTTGTGCTTTTCGGCAAGCAAGAAGAACGCCTTGCGGGCCTGTTCGCCTACGGGGTGCTGCACGTAGCGGCGCTTGCGCACCTTGCGGTACATGTCGTTGTTTGTCTCGAAAATGAACGCGGCATTCGGGTTCACGCGCCGTATGCGCTCTATAAGGATGTCGTAGTTGTTGCGGAAGGTCTTGTCGTCGAATTTCTCGACGTTCGCGTCGTTGATGCCTATCGCAAATATCACGAGGTCGGGCTTGAGGAAGGCGAGTTCCTTCTCAAACAGCGGGCAGGTTTCCTCGAAGTAGTGCGCAATGCGTGCTCCGTTGATGCCCACGTTCGTGTAGACGATGCCCGGGTAGTCGGATTCCGAGATGACGCCTGTCATGGTGAAGCGCGGGCGCGTGAAGGAGAGTGTTTCGGATAGCGCGACGAGCGAATCGCAGATTGCCTTCTGCAATGTGTCTGCGATGACGGTAGAATCCGCAGTGCGGGTGGAGTCGCCTGCGAGCGAGGAATCGCGGGCGGCGGTGTCACGCGCGGCCGTAGAGTCGGCCTGCCTGGCGGAATCCAGGAAGACGCGGCATGCGGCGAGCAGGTCGTTCTTGGGTTCTTCCTTCTCGAGGCAGGTCGTATCCAAGATGTCGCAGTTGCCCTGGAACATGGAATCCGCGGAGGCTTCCTGATTCTCGGGAAGCGCGTTCTTTTTTGCGGTGCTGTCTGCGGTAGAATCTGCGTTAAGCGTGTCTAGGCTTGCGCGGTAGATGGAATCTTGTACAAGCGAATCGACGAGGTACTGCGCGACCTTTGCCTGGAGGGCGGTATCGGACCATCGGAAGGCAAAATGGAGCGTGTCTATCGGGCGGGGGCTCTTGAACACGTAGCTCTGCGTGGCGGAATCGCGTACTCCCTTGATATCCACCGAATCGACTACGAGTACGGGGACGACGTTGTTGCTGTCGCTGTACCCGAAGAGGCGGAACTTTGTCTCGGCGTAGACCGGAGCGGAGTTGTACTTGTCGAGCAATAGCGTGAATTCGGCGCGCGGGTCAGACGTGCTGACGGCAATCCCGAGGAGCCCGAGCGGTTTCTTGACTTCGCGGAGCACGTTCTTGCTCATGTCCCAGATGCCCTTGTACTGCGAGCCGTAGCTGGAGGGCGTGTTGGTGCGGGCGGCAGAATACGGGAAAACGAACCCGCGGCCTGCAGAGGCACCCGGGTATTCTTTCACGAGGTGCTCGCGGATACGGCCCGATATGACGTCGGCTTGGATGTGTGAACCGCCGATGTGCAGGATGTTGACCTTGCCCTTGTTCTCGAACACGAGCGAATCCATCTTCTGGAAGAACGGCTCGAACGATTCCTTGCCGCTCGGGAACTGTATGATGTTGAGCGTAGAATCGATGAAGTCGTATTTGGTGAAGTCGACGATGTAGCCTGCGGGCGTAGAGACCGGAGGTGTTGCGAAAAGCGCAGTTGCCGAGATGGCGAACGTCAGGATGCCGAGTATGCGCGAAAGTCCTTTCATTGAGCGGCCTCCGCCTTGAGCTTTTGGATATCTTTCAACTTCGCGTCATCAATCTTGTGCTTGTCGCGGAACTTGAAGTAGTCGTAATGCATGCGCAGCGCGTTGACGAAGAGTTCGCCCATGTAGGCGGCACCCCTGCGGCTGAAGTGGATGTAGTCGGCACCGGCGAGCGGCGGGGACTGCTTGACCCACTTGCGCATGGAGCCTTCTCCGCCCATCACGCGGTACATGTCCCAGTAGGCGGCACCGTTCTCGAGTGCTACTTCGCGGAGGAACTCGATGGTGGGCAACAGGCCGGGGTAACTCTTCATCTTGCCGTCTATCTGGCGTGCCATGTCGGCGGGGCCGATAAACAGGATGTCCGCATCGGGGTTTGCATTCTGGATGGTCTGGATTTGCTTCGCGATGAGGTTCTTGTTGTATTCGATGTTGCTCTTGTTGATGCTCGGGACGAGGTTTCCGCCGTATTCCATGATGATGAGGCGGGCGTTCATCGCCTTGAACGATTCGGCGAGGAGTTCCTTGTCCATGCGGCTGAATACCGTGCCCGAACTGCCGCGCATGGCGACGTTATCGACTGCGACACCGTAGGGGCCGTCGACAGAGACGGAGTAGATTTCTGCGTTGCCGGAGAGGTACACCTTCGCGTTAGACGTGGTGTCGGGAAGTTTCCACGTGAACACGCGGAGCTTGTTGAACTTTTCGTCCGTGGGGGCGGGGGCGTCCACGAATTTCTTCTTGCACTTTTCCTTGTCGGTGCCTTCGTTTTCGATGACGGTGGCTTCGTAGGCGAGGCGAACCCTCAGGTTGCCGCGCCTGCTGGCGAGAACCTTGATGGTGCCGTAGCCGCCCACGTGCGTGAACTTGCCATCCTTGTCTTCGCGCTTCTTGAAGCCGATGACGGCGCTACCCTGCAACTTGCTGACCTGCGCGAGCGGGCCGTAGCGGTTGTGGTCGGCGCGGTCCTCTTCGGTCCCGAACATGATGAAGCGGGTGAGGTCGCCGTTGTTCCACACGCTTGTTGTCTGCGACGGGATGTTCAGCACCGCGGGGAGCATGCCCGGACCGCCACCGCCGAATTCCTTCTGCAGGTCTTCGCGGATGGTGGAGGATATACGGTCTTCTTCGAGCTGCGAGTCGCCGTAGTGCATGATATGCACGATGTTCGAATCGATCTTGGCGAGTTCCAGGTGCAGGAACAGGCGGTCAAACCATGTGGGGTCGTTGTTCGGCAGGTCGAACCTGTTGCGCCCGTTCTTGAAGAAGTCCTCGTAGAATTTCAGCGAGTCGGAGAATGCCGCGAGTTCCTTCGCCTGCGTGGCCGCCATCATTTCCTCGATAGCCTTCTGCGGGTCGGTCTCGGCGTTGTCTTCTTCGGCGACGGCATTGGGGTCCTGCTTTTCGAAGATGTCCGTGAGGGCCGGGAACCTGAAGGTGGTGTCTGCAATGGTGATGCCGCTTGCCGGGTAGAGCCACGCCATGAGGCCTAGCACGACGAACAGGCTTAAAATGCTGAGGAATGTTTTGAAAGGCGTCATGAATTTTTCCCCCTGTCATCCTGGAGCCACGTAGCGGCGATAGGATCAACCGGGAATCTCCTTATGCGTTCTTGGATTCGATAACTTTCTTGCTGCGTTCAACGATGGCGTCGGGGGTGCCCACGAGCATTTCGCCCACGCGCATGTCCTTGTATTCGAATTCGCCTGCGCCGGCCTTGGAACCGTCCACGTACACCACGATCTTTGCGCCCTGGTAGTTCGCCTGGTCGAGCTGCTTGCCCATCTTCATGGGGGCGAGCGGGTGGCTTACGGAGCAGTTGCCGTACTTCGCGTCGCGGAACATCTGGGCGGTCTCGAAGACCTTCTTCATGTCATTCGTGAAGCTTGCGATGTAGAAGTCCACGCTCTGCTTGGGGCTGGGAAGCAGGTTGTGCTCGGCGAGCAGGTCGGCCAAGACCACGTCGCCCATGCCGAATCCCACGCCCGGGATGCGTTCGCCGCCGAGCTTTTCGGTGAGGCTGTCGTAACGGCCACCGCCAGCGATGGCGCGCATGGACTTGCCCTTGTCGAACACCTCGAACACGATGCCCGTGTAGTAGGCGAGGCCGCGCACGATAGAGAGGTCGAGGTTCACGCATTCGCCGTAACCGGCTGCAGTCAGCGTAGCGAACAGGTCCTCGATTTCGGCGAGGGCGGCGGTCGCGTTTTCGCTCTTCACGGCGGCGCGGACTTCCTCGATGCTCTTGCAGCTCATGAAGTCGTCGAGCTGCTTAATCTGCGTTTCGGTGAGGCCCGCTTCGGCGAGTGCCTTGGCAAAGGCCTCGGGCCCGATTTTCAGGCGGCGGTCAAGCACCGGGTAAACGAGCGCCGGGTTCGGGGCGCCAATCTCCTCGAGGTAGGTGGCCAAAAGTTTGCGGCTAGAGACTCCAATCGCGAATTCGCCGTCCTTGAGGCCGAACTTGCGGAGCATCGTTGCGATGGAGGCCATCAGGTCGGCTTCGGCGTAAATGCTTTCGGTGCCGATGATGTCCATGTTCAGCTGGAAAAACTCGCGCAGGCGGCCCTTCTGCGCCTTCTCGTAGCGGAAAAGGCGCGGCATGCTGAACCACTTGAAGGGTTTCTTGAGTTCGCGGGCCTTCTGGATCACGAGGCGGGCGAGCGTCGGGGTCATTTCGGGGCGGAGTGCGATTTCGCGGTCGCCCTTGTCCTTGAAGTTGTAGAGCTGGCTTACGATTTCTTCGCCGGACTTGCCGGTGTATAGCTCCAGATGCTCAAACATCGGGCCTTCATATTCTTCGTAGGCAAAACTTTCGGCGACTTGGCGCCAGGTATCAAAAATGTAGTTCTGGATGCGTTGCGCTTCCGGGTAAAAATCGCGCGTGCCCTTGGGCAGCTGGGGGATAGAAATGCTCATAGTGTCACACAATTTAGAAATTTTTGCGAAATATTTGCACAGGCGCGGTCATGGATATATATTCAAAAGAAGGAAACTGAATGGAGGTGTTTATGGAAAAATCTTTCGTTACGGTAATGCGCATTATCTGCGCTTCTGCGCTTGTTTCTTCTACGGCGGTATTTGCAAACCAGGTCAATGTTTCTACCGTCGCCGACCTCACTTCGGCGACGCTTGGCGCGAAGGCGGGCGATACCATCTGGGTTACCCCGGGCAAGTATGAACTGCCCACATCCAACTGCAAGAACGACAAGTTCGTGAACGAGACTGGTCGCGACTGCGGCCTCATCTGGCTCGGTGCCGATGGCACGAAGGCCAATCCCGTTGTCCTTGCCGGTTCGGATCCAAAGAATCCTCCGGAGATTTTCAGTTCCGATTACAAGCACAACTACGGCATTCACGTAACGGGAAATTACGTTATCCTAAAAAACCTGAAAATTCATTCCTTCAGCAAGGGCGTGGTATTCGACAATTCCGTCGGGGCTCTGATGGAAGACTGCGAGGTGTACCACACGGGAAACGAGATTGTCCATGTTCGCGATTCCAGCCAGCAGGTGACACTGAACCGCAACTTTATCCACGGTTCTGGCTATGAAATTGCCAAGTACGGTGAAGGCATCTATGTCGGAACCTACAATACGGGGTGGGCCTCTTCCCAGCAGGCCGACAGGGATGCTGGCTTTTGGGGGACTGACGCCTCACAACATCGCTATAGCGGCTATGACTGGCGCGTGAACGATACGAAAATCACATGCAACATCGTCAGCGGGACTACTGCCGAGAACATCGACGTGAAGGAAGGAACGGTCAGGGGATTTGTCCAGGGCAATATGTTCATTGGGGACAGTCTTGATTACAACGGCGAGGTGTCCTACGACGACGCCAACATCGACATGAAGGGCGCTTCTTGGACTGTTACCGGAAACTACTTCTATAATTCCAAAAAACAGGGGCTGCCTTATTACAATCCCCATTTCAACTATTTTGTGGAAGAAGTGGTGATGCCGTCAAACGGGAATAAGGCTGGGAGTAATATTGAAAAATACGAGAAAGCTGTTGGCTACGTGGTCAGCGTCGACAAATACGCGCAGAAAGGCTGGTGCGACGACAGCGGCACCGACAAGAACGATTGCGTAGATAGCAAAAACACCGTGGTAGAGGAAATACGGGAAGTTCGCAACGACTGCGAGGAACTTTTCAGAATTCCGATGTCCGAGATCGTATATTCGTCGAGCTTTACGCCGCCGTCCAGCGCGTCGGTCAATCCATCCAGTTCCTCGGTCAGCCCGTCCAGTTCTTCGGCGGGGAGTGAATCCTATGAGGCCGTGCGCTATGAGGCGGAGGTCGCGACTTGCACCGGGTGCACAGAGAAGACGAATGATGCGGCGTCGGGAGGCAAGCACATGCGCACCGAAACGACGGGCAACATCACGTTCAATATCAGTGTTCCTGCGGCTGGGCAGTATGAGGTTGTAATCCGTTTCAGCAACACCGCTTCGAACGCCAAGACTCAGGATATCCATGTAAACGGGATGAAGGTAAAATCCCAGGAATTCCCGGTAACGCTTGAAGGGAACTTGGGTGGAGCCGCCGCTGCCTTTGAGGATATGCCGGTGCAGGTGTCGCTCAACGCGGGGGCCAATACCTTCGCCATCATCAAGAACTGGGGGCATGTGGACGTTGATTATATCGAGGTGAAGGTGCCTGGTGGGTCTACGCGGGTTGCGGGCTTTACGCCTGTGGCGGGTGCAAAATTCCATGTGCAGGTGTCGGGTCGCAACGTTCACGTATCGGGAACGGACGGCGCTTCTGTCGCCATCATGGATATGCAGGGCAGGGTGTTGCATTCCGGCTATTTGCAGGGGCGGCGCGGGTTCGATTTCCGTGTGGAGCGGGCTGGTTCGTATCTTGTGCGTGCAGGTTCGGCGGTGCATCGCGTGAATATTGCCCGGTAGGGGAAGGCTTTTCGGGCACGTTTGCGGCGATTTTCGGGTGAACGGCGGTGCGTTTCGATGAACGCCGGACATTTTGCGTGCAATTTTGGGTGCAATTCGGGCTGGAAATAGGACTAAACTATGCAAAATAGATCTTTTAGTCCTATTTATGGGCGCTTCAAATGCGCTGAACGCGGAAAAGATAGGACTAAATGCGTCGAAAGTGGCGGTTTAGTCCTATCTTTGCGACGGTTTGACTCTCTTGGAGAATGCTTTTTGTCCGAAAGTGACCTGTTTGATAGGACTAAAAAGGGTAAAAAGTGGGTTTTGGTACTATTTAAGGGCGCCTTGCTCTATAGCTACCAGGCAAATAAAAATGCAATTACTGAAATGAATATTGCAAAAAGGACTAGGCCTTTGTAGTTTCGTTCTTTTATACAACGGTAGCCGTACTTGAATGGAGCCAGATAATAGAATTGCAACTGCGTTTTGAACATAGAAACAAGGTCGTTCTTAGAGTCATCCCGTGGATTATTCTTTTGCTCACTGTCGTACATAAATCCCAAGACCCCTAAAAAGGGAATGCATATTAAAAAAACGAATGCAACAAAATAAGTGGAATTAAAGTTTATTATATCCGGATATTCGGCAATAAATGCGTCTCTCGTTATCACGGTAAGACATGTAATTCCGATTATGAATAAAATAAGCGCTGCAACGTAACGCTTGGAATACAGTCGTGTCTTGAGCGGGAGTTTTTTTTCGTCGATCTCGACTGTCTCATCTTTTTCGTTAGAAGTTTCTTTATGAGGCTTTGGCTGAGGCTTTGACGCTCCGCACCAGGGGCAGTGGGGCTCAGAGAAATTGTAATGCTCACCACAGTTCGGACAGAACATTACAGGGAATCCTTATTTAGGTTGAGTCTTCTCACAGTTTTGAATATACATTTTTTATTTTTCTACATTTGAGGCAATGGAAAACTGTTCCCTGAATGTCTTGATTCTGGCGGCAGGGCTCGGGACGCGGCTTCGCCCGCTCACGAACGATGTGCCCAAGCCGCTCGTGCCCGTGGTGGATGCTTCGATTCTCGATTTGCAGGCTCGGAAGGCGCGTGCGATTGGTGATGTGCGCCTGCATGCGAATGCGCATTACCTGGCAGAGCAGGTGGTCGCGGCGGGCGAGACTCTCGGATTCGAGAAAGTGTGGGTGGAACAACCCGAAATTCTCGGGACGGCGGGGCCGCTCCACCGCATTTATGCTGCGGGTTACCGAGGCGGCCTGCTCGTGATGAACGGCGACGCCTATTGCAGTTTTGACCTGAAGGCTTTCGTGCGGAATGCGCAAGCGCAGGCGGCTCGGCCGGATGGCCCGCAGGTAGCGCTCCTTGCGGTGGACTTCCCGCAGGTGAACACCTTCCGGGTGGGCGCTGATGGTCGCCTGGCGGGCATTGCCGGGCGGTTCGGCGCTACGGAAGGCACCCCCGCGACGTTCTCCGGCGTGTCGTGGTACAGCGACGCGGCCCTCTCGCGCATACGGGAAGGCGAATTCGATATACGCGAATTCTGGAAGCAGGAAATTGCCGCAGGCCGCGCGCCCTTCGTGGACATGAGCCAGCTGAATGCCACCTGGATTGACATGGGGTCGCCCGAGGGCTTGATGCACGCGGTGGAGGCGCGCCTTGAGGAACTGGGCCGAGACCCAAACGAAGCCGTCGTCGTACCCGGCGTGGAACTGCCCGCGGGTGTGCACATCCGGCATTCCGTGATTTATGCCGGTGCACAAATCCAGCCCGGCGAAACGATTGAAAACGAGATTCGCGGGAAAGGGTTTAACTGGAAGGTTAGTGGTCATTAGTCAGTAGTCAATAGTCATTAGTTTTTTTGGAAAAGAATGCATGAATAGTTATAAGGACCTGGTTGTTTGGCAAAAGGCTATTGACCTTACTATTGAAATTTATTCTTTGACAAATCTTTTCCCGAAAGAAGAAATGTATGGATTGGTTTCACAAATAAGACGGAGTGCGGTTTCCATTCCAAGCAATATTGCTGAAGGACAGGCTAGAAAATATCACCAGCAGTTCTCTCATTTTTTATCGATTGCACAAGGGTCTTTAGCTGAATTAGAAACTCAAATTATTATAGCGATAAAATTAGGCTATATTGCTGGGGAACAAAAAGATTTATTTGATATGATGCATTCAATTGGAAAAATGATAACACGTTTGAAACAGAATCTGACACAAGAAGAAAAAAATTCTTGATACAAGAGAAACTATTGACCAATAACTATTGACTAATAACTATGCGTAAATTCAGAGTTGTCCTAGTAGAACCGGAACATCCCCATAACGTGGGCTTTGTCGCGCGCGCCATGCATTGCTATGCGTTGCCGGAACTGTATATCGTCTACCCGAAGCGCGACAAGGTGATTGAAAATTCCTACCACACGGCGGCAAACAGCCACGATATTCTGGACAATGCCCATGTGGTCCACAGGTTCGAGGACGCCATCGGCGACTGCTCCTGCGCTGTCGCGTACAGCCGCCGCATTTTCGCAAGTTCCATCAAGCACACGATGGTGCAGAACCTTTCGGAATTGCTCCCCGAAGACGGGACGATTGCGCTTGTGTTCGGGCGCGAATCCTGCGGGCTTGCGCTCGAGGAGGTAAACGCCTGCACGTACCAGTGCGAAATCCCGGTGCCGGGGCTCATGAGCCTGAACCTGGGGCAGGCGGTTTCCATTGGCCTGTATGAACTCTGCCGCAGCGGAGCGCTTGCGAACGGGGAAGGCCGTGCGAAGCGCGGCACGAAGGGCGCGTGCGAGACGGCTCCCGCGACGATCCAGCAGATTGACGGATTCAAGAAGTTCCTCGACCGCTACCTGACGGGGCAGTACCATGACCAGGCGTGGCGCGACAACTTCCTCAATACGCTCGTGCAGCGCCTGCACCCCACGCGCAACGAACTTTCGGCTCTCTTCGGGCTGTTGCGTAACCTTGCCGGCAAGCCTGCGCGCCTCGAGCATGCCGCCGAGAAGGCGGAAAAGGCCGCGGCGGAATCCAAATAAACAATGGAAGTCGAATTCAACATCGCCGGGCGAATTCTGTCCAAGGACGGCACTCGCATCATTTCGCAGTCCGAAATCCTCGCATCGTCCGTTGCTGCGGGAGCCGCGAATGTTGCCGCCGACCTTACCGCGGCAGACCTCACGGAAGACGCACTCGCTGCCTACTGCAAGGCGCTTTCCGCGCAGAATTCCTGCAAAGTCTACGTGTGGAAAGACCGCGAAGAGTATGGCAACGCGAACGTGTTCAACGGCGGTTCCGATTACGAGGTCGTGAACGAAGTTTGCTTCCTGTGTATCTATGACTGCGGAAACGAAGTGGCCCGTGAAACTACGGACCACTGGAACGAAAAGATTGACGCGGTCATATAGCCGCGAAAATCCCTAGACTAGAAGTTGAATCCTGCGAAGACGTTGTTGCTCAGGAACGGCAGGAATCCGAGAATCACCACCATTACGGAGAGGAGTATAATGACGCCGCGCTGCCTCTTGGTGAGTCGTAGCGGGGTCAGGTGTCCGTCGGGTTCGTCCACCCAGGCGCTCTTGATAAGCTGGATGTAGTAGAACAGCGCGAGCACGTTGTTCAGGACGGCAAAGGCGACAAGCATGTAGTGCCCGTTGGCCGCACCGCAGAAGAACAGATGGAATTTGCCGAAGAAGCCGGCAAGCGGGGGGATGCCCGCAAGGCTGAACATCGAGATGGCGAGCGCGATGGCGAGGTTCACGTCTTGCTTGGAAAGCCCGCGGAGGGACGCGAACGTTTCTTCGCGGTGGTGCCCGATGATGCCGAAGATAAAGAACGCGAGGTAGTTCGATACGGCATACACGAACAGGTAGTAGATGATGGCCGTCTTCGCGTTCGCCTCTGGCCCGAGGAGCGCTACCATGATATAGCCCGCCTGCGCGATGGAACTGTAGGCCATGAACCTGCGGAGCCTGCTCTGCTTGAGTGCGCCGAGGTTACCCACGAAGAGCGTGGTGCCGGCAAGGAGCGCGATAAGCGGGTTGATCTTGTCGATGACGGGCTGGAGCGGGCCGAAAACGAGCACGGCGAGGAATGCGATGGCGGTCGCCTTGGAGGTAACGGAAAGTACTGCCGTCACGGGCGTCGGAGCGCCTTCGTAAACGTCCGGGGCCCAGGTGTAGAACGGGAACAGCGTGAGCTTGAATCCGATTCCGCAGAAGAGGAAGAGTACCGCAACCCAGAGGAGCGGGCTTGTGCCCGTAGCGACAGCGTCCTGGATTTCGCTGAAGTGGAGCGAGCCCGCGAAGCCGTAAAGGTAACTGAAACCGAAGAGTTCGAACGCCGTGGCGACGGAACCCATGAGGATATACTTGGTGGCCGCTTCGGAGCCCAATTGGTCCTTCTTGTTCCATGCGGTGAGGGCGTACATCGGGATGGTCGCGATTTCGAGCCCGAGGAAGAGCGTGAGCATGTCGCAGGCCGAAACGACCGTAAACCCGCCGAATGTCGCGAACGCGATTGCGCCGATGAATTCTGCAATCTGGTGCATTTGCGGCTTGCCATCTGCACCGTGCTCGAAGTAGTCCTTCGCGAACCAGATTCCGAGAATTGCCGAAACCATGAGCACTTCGCGCATGAGCACGCCGAAGTCATCGACGCGCCAGTTGGTAATGAAGAACCGGCCTTCGCCTGTGGCAATCGGGATGAGGTTCAACAGCACGAATATGGCGATGAACCCGATGTTCGCGATGCGCCAGGGCACCTTGGATTGCGCACTGCAGAAAAGCCTGCTCCCGATGACGATGAACGGGAAAATGAGCAAGAGAATGTCGGGTACGATAAAGCCGGGAATATTGAAATCGAACATGTGTTAACCTCCAATCCCGCTGGTGACGGGCTGGGTGGCCGCAGAAATCTTTGCAAATATCGGTGCGATGCTCTGGTCGAGTAGGTCGGCGAACGGACCGGGGCAAACGCCTATGAACAGGAGGCACGCAACAAGCACGACAATGACGAGCTTCTCGCGGAAGCAGCCGTCGGTAAGGTCCTCGTACTTTTGCGGGAGCGGCCCGTGCAGCATGCGGTTTGCCGTCTGCAATATGTAAACGGCAGTCGTAGTGATACTCAGGATGGCAAGTATGGTCACGATGCGCGTGAGGGTCGATTCCTGCTGGAACGCGCCAATGAAGATGTTGCTTTCGGCGATGAACCCGCTGAATCCGGGAAGGCCGAGGCCCGCGAAGCCCGCAATCACGAACCCTACGCCCAGGAAGGGCATCTTGCGCATGATGCCGCCCATCTCGGTGATGTCGCGGGTATGCGTGCGTTCGTAAATCATGCCGATGGTCGCGAAGAAGAGCCCGGTGAGGAAACCGTGCGAAATCATCTGCAGGCTTGCGCCGCGCAGGCCGACCGGGGTCATAGCCGCAAGCCCGAGGAATATGAGGCCGAGGTGGCTGATGGAACTGTAGGCGGTTATGTACTTGAGGTCCTTGTGCCTAAGTGCAATGAAGGGGCCGAGAACCACGTTGAATATCAGGAGCGCCACCACGTAGGGGAGCCAGACCTTTGCCGCCTCGGGCATCAGGAACATGGCGACGCGCAGGCACCCGTAGGCACCCATCTTCATCATCACGCCGGCCGCAAGCATCGAGACCGCGGTGGGTGCTGCGGAGTGGCCGTCCGGGCTCCAGAAGTGGAACGGGAACAGCGAACTCGAAACTGCAAATCCCATGAACATGAGCGGGAAGGCCCACATCTGGAATTCCATCGGGATGGTCGTCTTTGCGATTTCGATGAGGTTCCAGCTGTTTGCACCGCTTTCAAAATAGAGCCCGAACAGGGTCGCAAGAATCATCGAGGAGCCGAACGCGAGCGTCAAGGTAAGTTTCTTGCCGCCGTAGTCCCTGCGTCCGCTGCCGTAGCAGGCAATCATCAGGTACATGCACAGCGCTTCCATCTCGTAGAACACGAAGAACAGCACCAGGTCGAAACTCATGTACACGCCGTACACGCTCGTGGCGAGCAGCTGGATGAGCGCGAAGAATACCTTCTGGTTTCCCTTGATGTTGTAGCTTACCAGAACGCCGCCCCACACGATAAACGCCGTGAGCGCGAGCAGGAGAATATTGAGGCCGTCCGCACCCACGATGTAGTGCGCGTTGAACATCGTAAGCCAGGGAATGTCGGTAAGGAACCGCAGCACGAGCGGGGAGGCCGCTTCGCTTGCGGGTGTACCCGAAAGCATGAACACGCGGTAGGCGAGATAGCATACCATGAGGAGGACTGCGCTTGCCGATGCGGTATGCAGACCGCGGAGCAACTTCGCGTGCGAGGCGGAAATCGGGATGCAGACGAGTACCGTTAAGAGCGGGATGACCCAGATGAGGTTGAAAAGCAGTATATCCATATTGCGCCTACAGGGGAAGTTGTCCGAAGAATCGCCAGATGAGGACGCCTACGATAAGCGTCCCGAGATAGAAGGGCAGGTAGCCCGCCTGTGCCGTACGTACAAGGTCGCCCAGCTTGTGGATGAACCAGATGCTGAACGCGAGCAGGCCCTCGATCACGTAGTCGTTGAATGCGCGTGATACGCGGGCGACACCGCCGAAAATAAACTGGCGGACGACGGTGTAGTACATCTCGTCGAAGTAGAACTTGTGGTAGATAATCTTGTAAATACCGCTGTGGTTCGTGTCGTCCAGAGCGCGCTGGATCTTTGCCTTCGGGCTTGCATACAGGAACCACGCGATAAGCAGGGCGAGAACCGCAACGCCGATGGCGACAAACGGAATCCATTCCGCATGAGCCACCTTGAGCATTGTCGGTACGTGTAGCTTGCCGGGGGTAAAGAAGTGCTCGAAAAGCCCCTTCCCGAGGATACCCGAGAGGAGTGCCGGGATGGCGAGAATCACGACCGGGAGGGTCATGAAGAAATCCTCGTGCACGTGGCCTGCCTTGACGCCCTCATGGCGCGGTTCCCCGTGGAAGGCGAGGAAGAACAGGCGGAACATGTAGAACGTGGTAAGCCCGCTCGTAAGGAGGGCGAGCGCGAATACCACATAGTGCTGGCCCTGGAACGCGGCGAGTATGATTTCGTCCTTCGAGAAGAAACCGGAGAACGGCGGGATACCCGAAATCGCGAGAATCGAGATGAGCGCGCAGGCGTAGGTGAGGGGCATCTTCTTGCGGAGCCCGCCCATCGCGTCGAGGTCGTTCGTATGCACCTGATGGATGAGGCTACCCGCGATAAGGAAGAGGCTGCACTTGAAGAAGGCGTGCGTGAAGATATGGAACGTGCTTGCGGTCCAGCCCGTAGTGATAATTGCCTGGCCAATCTTGCAGGCACCGAGCGCGAACATCATGTACCCGAGCTGCGAAAGCGTGGAGTAGGCGAGGATTCGCTTGATATCTTTCTGCGTGCAGGCGATGACGGCGGCGAACACCATAGTGAATGCACCCACCCACATGATGAGCGTGAGGGAATCGCCGCACACGGCGAAGAACGGGAAGAGACGGGCGACCAGGTACACGCCCGCGACCACCATCGTTGCGCTGTGGATGATGGAGCTGACCGGAGTGGGGCCTTCCATCGCGTTCGGGAGCCAGATATGCATCGGGAACATGGCGGATTTTCCCCAGCCGCCGGTGAATATGAGGATAGACCCGAGGACGAGCGCGCTGGACTTGCTCATGACGCAGATACCCATGTCGATGGTCTCGTTACGGAACGGGAACATCGTAAGCGAATTGATGGTCGTGAAGTCGAAACTCCCGACCACGTAGCTCACGAGCACGATACCGAGCAGGAAGAAACTGTCGGCAAAGCGCGTGAGTATGAACGCCTGCTTGGATGCACTCACCGCGGAGGGCTTGTGGTACCAGAAACCGATAAGCAGGTAGCTGGAAACGCCCACCAGTTCCCAGAAGATGAACATCTGGAAGAGGTTTGTCGCGACGACGAGCCCGAGCATGCTGAAACTGAACAGCGAGAGGAGTGCGAAGAAGCGCCCCATCGCGCGGTCCTCGCGCATGTAGCCGATGCTGTAGATGTTCACCATGAAGCTGATGAAGGTTACTACCACGAGCATCATGACCGAAAGCGGGTCGATTAGCATGCCGATACGTGCGACAAGCTCGCCTGCGAACGGGATGAAGGAGTGGTCGAAAAGCACGACCTTCTGCGGGGCGACAACCGAGGTGAAGTAGTGGAACGCGAGTAATGCCGCCGAGATAAAGGCAAGCCCGTTGAACGTGACGGCAAGGCCTGCCGCCGCCTTTGCGTTCTTGTTGCCGAGGAAAAGCCCGTTTATCGCGAAGGTGAGGAACGGCAGAACCAGAATGAGGTATCCGAGTGTAATATCGTTAATCATGGAGGTCCCTCAACTGGTCGGCGTCAAGGCTCTTGTGACGGCGGTACATGGTGACGATGATGGCAAGTGCGATTGCCATTTCGCAGGCCGTGACGGCGATGACGAAAATGCTGAACAGTGCACCGGCGGTAGCGTCGTGTGCAGTAAAGTATGCAAAACTGATGAAGTTGATATTCGCTGCGTTCAGCATGAGCTCGATGGAAATGAGCATGCCGATGAGGTGACGTCGGCGCATCAGGCCCCAGACGCCAATCCCGAACAGCAGGAAAGCGAGAATCAGGCAGTTAAGAAGGTTCATTACTTGACCTCCTTTTGTTTAGAAGCGTTTTCGGCGGTCTCCATCTCGTCCTTGCTACGGCGGGCGACCGTGATGGCGCAGATAAGCGTCATCAGCAGGAGCACGCTCACCACCTCGAACGGGATGATGAACCCGCTCACGTCATAGCCGAGCAGGCGCAGGGCGAAATTTTCGAGGGAGGAGTATCCGGCGGGGGCGTTCACCGCGCCCGATGCGATTCCCGGTGTGGGCAAGATGCACTTGACCATCACGAACACGAACGAGATGGATAGCGCGAATGCGGCAAACACGCGTGGAATCTTTGTCGCGAAGGCGTCTTCGCCCAGGTGGCTTGTCAAAAGAATCGTGAACACCACGAAGATGACGACACCTCCCACGTAGACCATCACCTGCGCAAGTGCGATGAATTCCGCATGCAAGAGCAGGTAGAGGATGGCTGTCGCGACAAAGCTGAAAATCAGGAACACGGCGCTCTGCAGAATATTCTTCACGGCGACCGTAAAGACTGCGGTAACGAGCATCACGATGGCTACGGCATAGAACGCGAGATCCATGCCTCCCATGGGGAATGCAAACGGCAGGTCGGGCATCTGGAGCCCCGGAATAGACAGGTTCGGGAACATTAGCCTTGTCCCTCCTTCTTGTTCAATATCATTTCGAGCGTGTTCGGGTCGGTTGTCGCCACCTCGAATTCCTGGTTCATGCGGATGGCACCGAACGGGCACGCCTCTACGCAGAGACCGCACTGGGTGCAGCTTGCGAAGTGGTACACATAACGTCCGAGCACCTTCTTGCCCGCAATGTTCTTGGTGGCAAGCACGTTGATAGATGCGTTCGGGCAGGCGCGTTCGCACATGCCGCAAGCGGTGCAGTGGTTATTGCCTTCCGCATCCTCGATCATCTCGAGGCGTCCGCGGTAGCGCGGGTGCATCTTGAGGGTCTTGCGGTTCTCGGGGTACTGCTCCGTGACAATGCGCCGCGGGTCAAAGAAATACTTGAGCGACACGGAAAGGCCGCACATCAGGCTCCACGGCCCGGTAATGCAGCGCTTCAGGTAGCGCTTGAAATACTGTACTAATGTAATGTTTTCTTGCTGCATGCCTTACCCTCCAATCGCAATCCACGCCGCACCGGCAACGAGCAGCACGAGGTTCACGGGCAACAAAAATTTCCATTCGAAATCCATCAGCTGGTCCACGCGCGGGCGCACGAACGTCCAGCGGACCATCATGTAGCACCAAATCATGAAGAAGACCTTCGCGAAGAACCACACGACTCCCGGGACCATGTTGAGGTAGTTGTCCACGAACGCGACCCCGATGCAGGGCGGCAGGAATCCGCCGAGGAAGCACGTGGTGGCAAGTGCGGAGTTCGTGACGAGCGCGATGTATTCGGCCAGGTAGAACATGGCGAACGGCGTGCCGTTGTATTCCGTATGGTAGCCGCCCGTAAGTTCCTGCTCGGCTTCGGCGATGTCGAAGGGCGCGCGGTTCATTTCGGCGGTAGAGGAAATAAAGAACAGGATGAATGCGATAATCCCGAGTACGGGAATCTTGAAAATCCACCAGTCGAGAATGGTTCCCTCTTGCCCGAGGGTGATGCTCATCAGGTTCGTGGAACCCGAAATCATCACGACGAACAGGAGAATCATCGCGAACGAGATTTCGTAGCTGATCATCTGTGCGCCGCTACGGAGTGCACCGAGCAGGGAATACTTGTTGTTGCTGCTCCAGCCGCCAAGCAAGATGCCCAAAACGCCGAAGCCGTTCACCGCGATAATGAGCGGGATTCCCATCGATACGTCGGCAACGACGAGGTTGCGCCCGAACGGGATAAGCGCGCACACGATGAAGGGGGCGATAAGCACGATGAGCGGGGCGAGGTAGAACATCAACTTGTCCGCGCCGCTCGGGGCGTACACTTCCTTGAAGAGCATCTTGATAACGTCGGCGACGGTCTGGATGGTTCCGTGCCAGCCGAGGCGCATGGGGCCAAGCCTGCACTGGATATGCGCGCAGACCTTGCGTTCCATGTAGATGAGAATCGGGGCAGACCCGATATTCACGGCACATACCGCAATAACGCAGATGACCGCGTTGATGAGGAATGCCGATATGCTGTTGAGCGTCTCGCTCTGGAGGCTCGCCGGCAAAAATTCCGCTACCCGCGGGACCATGTCGCGTACAAAATCGCCGATGGGGTTTGTAACTGAGGGAACAAACATAAGCTACCTGTCAATTTCCGGGATCACGGGGTCGAGGGTGGCCATGATGGTCACGAGGTCCGAAATCTTGTGGCCCTGCACCATCTTGTTGAGTGCTGCAATGTGCGGGAAGCTTGGCCCGCGCGTGTGGATACGGTAGGGCTTCTCGCCGGTCGTTGCTGCCACCACGTAAGTGGCATACAGTCCCTTCGCCGTCTCGATTTCACTGTAGTAGCGGCCTTCGGGGAGTCGCACCGGCTTTTCCTTGCTGCGCCAGGGGCCTTCTTTCGGAAACTTCTCTACACACTGCCGCAGAATCTTCATGGATTCGTGAATCTCGGCAATGCGTATCTTGTAACGGTCATAGCAGTCGCCGTTGTGGAACACGGGTATGTCGAAATCGAACTGGTCGTAGATGCTGTACGGGTTCACGCGACGCACGTCGAAGTTCACGCCGCTCGCACGCAGAACCGGGCCCGAGCATCCGTAGGCAATCGCGTCTTCCTTGGAAAGTACGCCAATCCCGACGCTTCTCTCGAGCACGATGATGTTCTTGGAAAGGAACCTCTCGTAGTCCCTCATGGAATCTTCCAGATGGTCGAGAAACGCCTTCACGCGCGGGATAAACGTTTCGGGCACGTCGTAGCGGCTCCCACCCGGTCTGAAGAAGTTTGTTGTAAGGCGCGAGCCGGTGACTTCTTCGAGAATGTCGTGGATCATCTCACGTTCCTTGAACCCGAACAGCAGGCAGGTTTGCCCGCCCAAATCGCCGCCGAAGCAGCCGAAGAACACCAGGTGAGATGCAATGCGGCCCAGTTCCTGGAGCATCACGCGGATGTATTCGCCCTTCTCGGGGACGCCCACGTTCATGCCCTTTTCAAGGGCAATCACGACCCCCAGGTTGTTCTGGATAGCCGTGAGGTAGTCCTGGCGGTCGCTCAGGGCAATGTACTGCAGGTAGCTCATCGATTCCGCCTGCTTTTCCATGCCGCGGTGGATGTAGCCGAAATGCGGTACAAGTTCAACGATGGTTTCGCCGTCCATGCGCAGCGCAAGGCGGAGCGCGCCGTGCGTACTCGGGTGCTGCGGACCCATGTTGATGAAAAATTCTTCGGTATTGGTTTCGCGCTGGATGCGGAATCCTGGAGGCAGTGTAGGCATTATACGGGCCTCCTGATCATTTGCGGGTGAGTAAAGTCCTTGCGGAGCGGGTAGCCGACGAAGTCCTTGTCGAGGAATATGCGCCGCTGGTCGGGGTGGCCCTCGAAGTTGATGCCGAACATGTCGTACACTTCGCGTTCCTTGAATTCCGCGGCGGGGTAGAGGTGGCTAATCGTGCCGATGCTTGCCAAAAGCGACGTGGCGCGTTTTTCTTCGGGAATGCTGATGTCCTTCTTCAGCTGTACGCAGAGGAACAGCTTGTGGCCATGTTCCAGGCTGCGTAACATCGTCACCATGTCGAAATGGTCGTCGTAGTCGATGGCGGTCACGTCGATGAGGTAGTCCATCTTGAATTCGGGATTGCCTTTCACGTATTCTACAATCGGGAGGTAGTCCTCGGGCCTCACCATCACTTCGAGCGGGCGGTCTGCGGGCATTGCCGCCACCACGTCCTCGATGGGGTCCTCGCTATGGGTGTGGACTGTCACTGCGGGGAACTTCTCGCGCAGTTTCGCGAACAGTTCGGACTGCGTGAGCCCGAGCCGCTTGAACGGCACGCGGGGCACTTCGGGGAAGTCTTCCTTCTTCACGCGGACAGGCTTGAAAGTGCTCTTGTAGTCCGGGTGTTCTTCCTTGAACTTCGCGCGGGCTTCGGCCATTTCCTCGTCCTTCATTTCTTCGAGGGCAGCCCACGTCTTTGCCGCCTCGCGGTAGCGGTCCATGGTAGAAACATCCTTCGGCCTGCCTACATGCCACGGGTGGCGGCAGGTTTCCTTCAAAATTTTTTCGCGCAATGTCAAGAGCCCGTGGAACAGCGCTTCGGGGCGCGGCGGGCAACCGGGCACGTACACGTCGACCGGAATCAGGTTCTGTGCGCCACGCACCACGGAATAGTTGTCATAGATAAACGGGCCGCCGCTGATGGTACAGGCGCCCATCGCAATCACGTACTTGGGTCCGGGAATCTGTTCCCAGAGCATCTGAATGGCAGGTGCCATGCGGTGCGTGATGGTGCCCGCCAGAATGAAAAGGTCCGCCTGTCTTGGGGACGAGCGGAACACTTCACTGCCAAAGCGTGCAATATCGTAGCGGGCCATGGAACTCGACATCATTTCGATGGCGCAACAGCTGGTGCCGTAGGTGAGGGGCCAGATGGAGTTGGCGCGGGCCCAGTTCACTACATAGTCTATAGCGTTCACGACGTACTTGCCGCCGGGAATCGGGTCTAGAATCTTGGGTGCGTAATTGATTATTCCCATTTGAGAATTCCTTTTTTCCAGGCGTATGCGAGGCCAGATACAAGGATAGCCATAAATATCACGAGGTCAATAACAACGACGATAGGCGAGAGTGCCGTGTGCCCAGCCATGATTTCCTTGAAGTTCATCATGACGGGGAAAAGGAAGAGCGCTTCGATGTCGAACACGAGGAACAGGAGCGCGAAGAGGTAGTAGCCCACCTTGAACTGGATACGTGCGTTACCGATGGTCTCCATGCCGCATTCGTACGGGGCCATCTTGTTCTTGGTGTTCCGGGTGCGGTAGCCGAGCAGTAGGCCCGTGACGGTAGCCGCTGCCGCGATGAACGCGCCCAGGAAAAGAAAGATTGATAATATGATGTATTCAGACATAGTTATTAGTTATTGGTCAATAGTCAATAGTCAATAGTCAATAGTCAATAGTCATTAGTCATTAGTCAATAGTCATTAGTAGAAGTTCTGGAGCTCCTGTACGGTCCCGAACAGCGTATTGCCTATCTGGAACCTGTCGATGATGTGCTTGAAGAGGTCCTTGAATTCCTCGATGGTCGCATTGTTCATGGCGAGGAGTTTTTCCTGGATGGAACTCACGAAGCCGGAATTCATGGGCTTCGCCTTCATATCTTGCATGGAGCCGCTCCAGCGCTGTAGCATCTGGTCGGTCTCGATACGCGCGATGATATAGCGCGTTGTCGAGAGCAGTTCCTGCAAGAAGTGCCCGAGGAAGATTTCTTCCTGGAGGATACCCCAGCGCTTGTCCTTGGAGTAGAGCGTGGCGATGTCGGCTTTCCCGTAGAAAACCGCAGCCTGCGAATATTCGAGGCATGTCATGAGAAGGCGGTCGAGCCTCTTGATTTCTTGCTTGAGGTTGTTGAACCAGGGGAGGTCCATGGCAGAACCGTCGATGTTGCCGTTCTTGTCCATGGGGAGAATCGCCCTGAAGGCGTAGTAGACTTCCTCGTAGTAGCGGTTGCGCATGCGGCAGTTGAACGCGCGGTTCTTGAGCGTGTAGTCGCTGTGGTGGAGCGGGGTAATCATGCCTTCGAAACCTCCCGTACGCCCGAAATCTGTTTGATTTTCGTGATGATGGCGTCGACCTGCTCCTTGCGGAACGCCTTGAATTCCATGCGGATGCGGCCAGTGGACTGCTTGCTTGCGACACTCATGCGGTCGAGCGACACATCGGAACCCTTGAGCTGCTCGAGGATATCGAGCGTGATGTTCTTGCGGTTGTCGGTATCGATGGTGAGGTGGGTCATGAACGGCTTGCTGACGTCGGCGCTCCATGCAACTGCAATCTGCTGTTCTACCGGGAGGTTCTTGAGGCAACTGCAGTTCTTGTTGTGGACCTCGATACCGATTTGCGGGCGGAGGACGCCCACAATCTCGTCACCCGGGAGGGGCGCGCAGCAGTCTGCGAAGTGTATCACGAGGCTTGTTTCCTGGCCAATCTGCAGGGGCATCTCGTCGCGCACGTCGCCCTTCTTGTCTTTCCCGAAGGTGGGGAAGAACCGGAGCGCCATTTCCTTGGGGAGCGAATTCCCGCCGGTAATGAACCTGTGGATGTCCTGCAGGGGCAGTTCGCCCTGGCCAATCCGCTCGTAGAAGTCGTCCATCGAGAGGGTGCCGAAATACTTGCGGATTTCTTCCTCGCCGGGGCGCTTGTCCTTCTCGACTTTCGCAAGCCTGAGCTCGCGGGTCCAGATTTCCTTGCCCAGGCTACGCGACTGCTGTATAATGCTGGTCTTCATCCACCGGCGCAGTTCCTGCTTGGCCTTCACCGTCTTTACGATGTCGAGCCACTCGGGGCTCGGTTCCTGGCTCGGGCTCTTGAGCACCTGGATGGTCGCCCCGTGCGTCACCACGTGGTCGAGGCTCACGACTTCCTCGTTGATGCGGGCACCGATGCAGTGCAGGCCCAGTTCCGTGTGGATGGCAAACGCGAAGTCGAGCACCGTGGAGCCTTCCGGCAGTTCAATGGAGGCTCCCTTCGGGGTGAATACCGTCATGCCTTCGGGCTTGAGGTCCACCTTCAAGAAGTCAAGATACTCTTTGGAGTCGGAAATTTCCGATTGGAGCTTTACCATGTGGTTGAGCCACGCGAGTTCCTCGCCTTCGTGCTGGGTTTCCATCTTGTAGGCCCAGTGCGCGGCGAATCCCTTCTCGGCGGTCAGGTCCATGTCCTTCGTGCGGATCTGGACTTCCACCATCTTGTTCTCGGGTCCGATGACTGTGGTGTGGATGCTCTGGTAAAGGTTCGGCTTGGGGGTCGCGATGTAGTCCTTGAAGCGGCTTTGCATCGGGGTCCACAGGTTGTGGACGTAGCCAAGCGCGAGGTAGCATTCGGGAATGGTCTCTACGATGATGCGTATCGCGAATATGTCGAAGATGTCCTCGAACTGGCAGTCACGACTGATCATCTTGTTGTAGATGCTGTAGATGTTCTTGGTGCGGCCCTGGATGGTGCAGTCGAAGTCTTCGAGCGCCATCTTGATTTGGAGCGGGCCAATCACGGACTGCACGTACTTTTCGCGCTTTTCCTTGTTCTCGATAAGCGCGTCGACGATTTTCTGGTATTCGTCCGGGTTTACGTACTTGAAACTCAGGTCCTCGAGTTCGGTCTTGAGCTTGTAAAGGCCGAACCTGTGGGTGAGGGGCACGTATATGTCCAAGGTCTCTTGCGCAATGGCCCTGCGCTTCTCGGGCTTCATGTAGCGCATCGTCCGCATGTTGTGGATGCGGTCTGCGATTTTAATCATGATGACCCGCGGGTCCTTTGCCATCGCGGTGATAAGCTTGCGGTAGGTCTCCGCCTTCTGCGCCGCCTTGTTCTGTTCCTGCGCGGCGGTAATCTTGGTGACGGCATCGACCATGAATGCGGTGTCTTCCCCGAATTCGGTCGCGATTTCGGCAAGCGTGTGCGGGGTGTCTTCTACCACGTCGTGCAATAGGCCCGCGAGTACGGTCGCCTGGTCCTGCTGGAGTTCGGCGAGAATCTTGGCCACCTCAAAGGGGTGCTCGGTGTAGGGCATGCCGCTCTTGCGGTACTGACCGTCGTGGGCATCGGCAATGAAGGCAATAGCCTTGCGGAGAATCCCTTCATCGAGCTTCTCGTTTTTCTTGAGGAGCACCTTGATGATGTGCTCTTCATTCGGTGTGAAAATTGCCTTGTCCATCAACTATAATTTATTATTTCTTTTCGATGGAAAAGGCGTTTTTTTTAGAAAAAACGCAAAAAAAATCACTTTCGGGCGTTGATTGCGGTCAATAATCTTTTTTTTTACATACACTGGGCGTACAGTGCTGTTTTTTTAGGAAAAAAGCGTATTTTGGCCCTGTTCGGCAGGCTTTAGGCCTTGTTTATGCCCCGGCGGCTTCCAAGCGTTTTACATGGCAGTAGGCCAACTCTTTCGTTTTCTCGTCGCGCAGGTGGAGGCTCGAGCCTTCGCAGTAGCGCCAGTACTTGCAGGTCTTGCAGTCGCCGATTTTTGCCCAGCTGCGGTCGCGCATCACCTGGTAGCGGTTCTGCCACACGTCCCAGAGGTCGTCCTTGTAGATGTTGCCCTGGATATAGTCGCCGCGGAGGCTCGGGCATGCCGAAATGCTCCCATCGCAAAGCACGGAAGATACATTCACGCCGGCACGGCAGAAGAACGGGTAGTTGCGGGCATCCTTCTCGTAGCTGCCGAGGAACCCTTCGCAGCCGTAATTCACGTTGATGACGTTCAGTTTCTTGACTTCGCGGATGAAGTCGAACACCTGGCGGAATTCCTGGTTCGTGAGCTGGAACAGCGGATTGTCCTTCGCGCGGCCCTTCGGGAACACCGTCGCGATGCGCCAACGCTTCACGCCGATTTTCAGGAGGATGTCGAGAATCTTCGGGAGTTCCTTCAAGTTCTGGCGGTTTACGCAGGTCATCACGTCGAAGGTGAGGCCCTGCGTGTGGGCGGCCATGTCGATGGCACGGAGTGCGTTATCGAAACTCGTGGGGGCACCGCGGAAATGGTTGTGGCTTTCCTTGAGGCCGTCCAGGCTAATCGTGAGCGAACGGAGGCCTGCATTCAGCAGCTTGGTGTAGCGTTCGGGAGTCATCGCAAGTCCGTTGCTGACCATTCCCCAGGGGTAACCGCGCTTCTTGATTTCTTGCCCGCATTCTTCGAGGTCCTGGCGCATCAAGGGTTCGCCGCCGGTAATCACCACGATAAAATGCTTCGGGTCAATATGCGGGGCGAGTTTATCCAGCACGCCCATAAAATCTTCGCGGGGCATGTCGGGGATGGCGTCCTTCACGCAGTCGCTACCGCAGTGCAGGCAGTGCAAGTTGCAGCGCAGCGTGCATTCCCAGAAAAAGTACGTGAGCGGATGCGCCTTGATTTCGTTGTGGCGGTAAAGGCGGTATGCTTCGAGAGCGAGTTTCTTTTTAAGAGAGAGTTGCATAAAAATGTGGGGTGTGAAATGTGGAGTGTGATTAGGGTTTCTCCGGGCAATCAATGATGGGGTGGCAGCCGGCCAGTGAATCCAGTTCTTCGGAAATATACGGGTTCCGTTCGATGCAGACGTCACCATTTTCTGTGCAGTTCGGGGCTTTTCCGCTGCCGGCCTTCGGGGCGAATACCTGGACTCCTTCGGGGAGCTCGACGCCTTCCGCACCCGCAGCAGAGGGGTCCCTCAGGTACTTGTTGCCGTCGGTGCAGTCGATAATCTTGAATACCTTGCCCGACTCGTTCACGGCGGTGTCGTTGTAGCAAAGATTGTTTACTTCAACAATGACAGGGGCCTCTACGCCATAAAGGCAAACTGCACCCCCTATAGAGTCGGATGGCATTACCTGAACGCCATAATCGGGAGCAATCATAGAAACTTCATCGCTAGAGCTGTCGTCTCCGCAGCTGGCCCAGAAAAAGCCGGTCAGGGCAAGAGCAATTTTTTTCCAGTGCTTGTAAAACATAGGTATAATTATTGTCTAATGGATACGTTCATTTTCAACATAGTATTTTGACTTGAATTCGTCTTCGGTGTAGAGTGTCTTGTTATCCTTTTCATCGCGACAGTCGAATGTTTTCGTTTCGTCGTCGGTCGATTGGAAACAGGTGACGTCGTCTTCACAATAGTACGTGTCCGTGCACGCCGGGTACGACATGGTGCAATTCTCGAAGTTCCCGGCAATCGCATCTTCCTCGTTTTCGCAATCGTACATAATGCCGTATTCGGGGCACATCTGTTCCAATTCGCAGGCAATCAACTCCTTGCTGTCGCTAGAGGAATCGTCGCTGCAGCCGCTCCAGAAAAGAGCGCACAGGCTTAATAGAAATTTTTTCCAATGTTTCTTTATCATATCTTTCGTCTATAGGCTCATAGAGCCGTTCTTTCGTCTATTTCTCCAGGCACTTGTTAATCCGTTCCTGGATTTCCTTCATCTTGTCTTCGTAGACCTTCTGGAGTTCTTCGTCCAGGGCGGGCTTGTTCGCTTCCCACTCTTCCTGCATCTTCAGGAACTTGGCGTATTCTTCGCTAGGCCTGATGGTGCCGTCAATGCATTTTTCTACCGCATTTCTAATGATGGTCGGAGCGCCGTAAAGCGCCACGAATTGGTCGAGTTCCATACGCAGGTTTTCAAGGCACGTAGGCGTTTCTGTCAAGGTCTGCTTGATGGAGTCGATCTTGTCTGCGGCATCGTGCTTGGCCGCTTCCTCTTTCCAGAATTTGGCATTGTCTGCACTGTAATCGTTGGGGAAATACGATACACTGGAATCCATCGGGAAACATTTGACGTCAATGGAATCGGGAGGCTCTACACCATAAAGAAGGCCGGCGACGAATTCGCTGCTGGAACTTGATTCTTCGATACTGCTGGAGCTTGTCTTGGTGGTTTCACTGGAACTGGACTGTGCATCATTTGCGTCGCTGCTGCTTTCGGGTGCAGGCGCACAAATATCGTCGGGACAGCCATAAAGAACGACTTCCGATGAGGCCGAGTCTTCGCAACCTGCCCAGAACAGGGCGGTCAACGTAAGTGCAATCTTTTTCCAATGCTTGTAGAACATGTTTCCTCCTTTTATGATTGCAATATATATTTTATTTGTTTGGTCTGGCTGGCATAATTGCACAATAAAGAGTGTTTTTTTTTGAAAAAAAGAAAAAAGCGTTCTATATAGCACACTCAGCGTTCTATATGTTAAAAATGAACATTTTTGTTCTAATTTATTACAACGTAAAATTTTAGAGTCATGGCGCTCGGCCTTATAACGTCTTTTTTTTGCTTGTAAAGGGCATTTATTTACATTTTGGCAACGTTGTAAGTGCAAACAACGTTTTTCTACCGAAATCGGTACTTTTAGTTCCTCTTTTTTATACTTTAGAAATACCCGGAAAGGTCGAATTCCCGGCCTTGAACATGGGGTTGGTTATGAATAAAAGGAAATATATATTTCCGTTGGCAGTCGCTGCCTTCGGGTTGTGGGCTTGTGGAGAAGACAACAATTCTACCACAGCATGTGTCACCGAACAGTGCCTCATCGATCAATATGGGGAATTCAACGCGGACTCCGCAAACAAGGCCCTGGAAGATTCCATCCTTGCTGCACAGGGGGGGAGCAGTTCTTCGTCCTGGACGGTGTATTCTGCTGAACGCCCTGATCCAAACGAAGCGGGTGAAGAGTTAGAACTGGGTGAATCGAGCAGTAGCGAAGCAGAGGTTGCGTGTGGCCCGCAAACGCCGTGGGCTTGCGTATCCAGCAGTAGTCTTATTTTGCCGGAACCGTCCAGCAGCTCGCATCGTCACCATCACAGTTCCAGCAGTTCCGTCGATTTGCCGCCTGTTTCCAGCTCGAGCGTCGTGGTTGTGCCGCCGACACCCGCAAACGACTTCGTGGAAGACCACCGCAGCGAATGCCAGATTGGCAACATCCCGACGAGCGTGAACAACGCGAAGCTGCCCGACCCGTTCATGGGCCTCGACGGCAAGCGCATTTCCACGAAGGATGAATGGAAGTGCCGCCGCGAAGAAATCGGCGCGATGTACGAAAAGATTATGTTCGGCCAAAAGCCGCGTAACCCCGAAAAGGTCGAAGGCTCCTTCTCTGGTAACAAACTCAAGGTATCCGTGACCGACAAGGGCAAATCCATCTCTTTCTCTGTCAGCATTTCTGGAGGCGGAACCAAGGATAAACCGAAACCCGGCATCATCGGCTTTGCGAGCTTTGGCGGTTGCGGAAGCCTGGGTGCCTCTACGAACGGTCTTGGCGTTGCCATGATTTCGTTCAATCCGGATGACGTCGCTCCCGAAAACGGCGGTGGCTCCTTCTTCCAGCTCTATAATGGCTCCGATGCAGGTACCGCCATTGCTTGGGCATGGGGTATTAGCCGTGTAATCGACGCTCTTGAAAAGACCCCCGAGGCGGGCATTGATGTGCACCATCTGGGTGTTACCGGGTGTTCGCGCCATGGCAAGGGTTCCCTGATTGCTGGTGCGTTTGATGAACGCATTGCACTCGTGATTCCGCAGGAATCCGGTTCCGGTGGCGCGTCTCTCTGGCGTTCTATCGCCCAGGTGAACAAGCAGAAGGGCACGCAGTTCGTGCAGGGCCTTGCCAGTGCAGGTACTGAAGGCCGTTGGATGAAAAGCAGCTTCAAGAATTACGATGGCAAGGAAACCACCCTCCCGTTCGACCAGCACATGCTGACGGCCATGGTGGCACCGCGTGCACTCCTCCTGCTTGACAACCAGTCCTTTGACTGGCTTGGCGAGGTCCCGTCGAACTACTGCGGCAATGCTTCACTTGAAGTGTTCAAGGCCCTCGGCATCGAAGACAATTACACCTATGCTCAGAAGGGTGGTCATAACCACTGCGACCTGCCGCAAGACCATTACGATGAGGTGAAAGCCTATGTCAACGCCTTCTTGAACGAGAGCGGAACGACAAAGGGCAAGGTAGAATCCTTCAGCAGCATCGCTAAGTGGAACAAGTCCGAGTGGATTGACTGGGATACGCCGACCCTCAAGTAATTTCCTAACTCCTGGTTAACTCCAGAGCGGGACCCGTGAACGCGGGCCCCGCATTTTTTTGATCGCTTACCCAAATAGTAAAATGCTTGAAATGGCAGACCAAACGCATTGTTTTGTTGGATTTAGTCTGCTGAAAATTACTTTGTTTGTAGTTGAAGCGGGCGGTTTCGATGTTTTCTTCGCAAAATTTGCGTCGAATGCGCCGGATTTCACCGATTTTCAAGAAAAAAGGGCTTCTTTTAGTTACTTTGTGCGTAAAATGGCAGACTAAATGAGTGTTTTGCTGCCATTTGGTCTGCCAAAATGCAAAAATGCGACCCGAAAGCACTTTGACCACTTAGCGCTTTTATACGATACTTGGTGCTTTAGCACCTTAGTAGAGTTATCCTCTTTGGGGAAGCGCTTCCGTGAGCAACAAAGCCCCTGTTCTTAAACAGGGGCGGTTGCGAAAGTGAGTGAGGAACCGGAGGTCTCGACACCCGAAACGTCGAACGAGCGGTTTTATAACATTTCTTGGAACTGGTGGAACTTCTCGAGCAACTCGGCGTAAGTCTTTGTGGCTTCGAGCTGCGGGAACTGCGCCACGATGGAGTCCGGCGCGCAGAAGAAGCACCCCTTGTCCGCCTGCTTGAGCATGCCCGTGTCGTTGAAGGAGTCGCCCGAAGCGAACACCTTGAAGTTCAGCTCCTGCAGGTGCTTCACGACCTTCGTCTTCTGGTCGCTCATGCGCAGGTGGTAGCCCCTGATGCGGTCGTTTTCCACCACGAGATTGTGGCAGAAAATGGTCGGGAATCCGAGGTTCTTCATGATGGGGTAGGCGAATTCCTGGAACGTGTCCGAAAGGATAATCACCTGCGTCTCGTCGCGGAGTTTGTCCATGAAGTCGCGCGCGCCGTCCAGAAGCCCGAGGTTCGCGATGACGTTCTGGATGTCCGAGAGCTTGATGCCCTCGCGGTCGAGGATGGCGATGCGGCCCTTCATGAGCACGTCGTAGTCGGGGATGTCGCGCGTGGTGAGTCGCAGGTCCGCGATACCCGTCTTCTCGGCGACGGCAATCCAGATTTCGGGGGCGAGGACACCTTCAAGGTCCAGGGTAACGACACATTGCTTCGTAAACATAATCAGTAATCAGTGGTTAGTAGTTGTTGTGTCATTCTGAGCGGTGAACCGTAGGTTCGAAGTCGAAGAATCTAGTAGTTTGCTTTTATTAAAATCCTTCGACGCGCTTCGCTTGCTCAGGATGACACGTAGCCGAATAGTTATTTTCTCTCGTCTCTCGTCTTTCGTCTCTCGTTTATAATCTCGCGCAAGTCTGCGACCGTAATCTGGTACGGCGTGCGGCAGAAGTCGCAGATGACTTCCAGCTCCTTGCCTTCGGCTTCGAGTTCCTGCAGGTCCTTGAGCGGGAGCGTTGCAAGCGTCGCCACCATGCGTTCGCGGCTGCAGGGGCAGTAGGCCTTCGGGTCGATTTCCTTCACGATGTCGATTTCGTACGGCCCGCGCAGCTGGTCCAGCAGCTCGTCCAGGTCAAAACCCTCGGGCGTGTTCATGTCCTTGAACTTCGGCAGGTTCTGCACGATGACTTCGATGAGGTTGATATCCTTGTCCTCGAGGTCGGGGAAAGCCTCGATATAGAACCCCGCGGCGTAGTCGAGCTTGCTCGGGTCTTCGCGGTTGAATGCCGCCTCGATGCCCACGGCGGAGCGGATCTGCTCGGACTGCAGCAGGTAGGTGGCGAGGTTCTGGCCCATCGAAACGGCGGGCGCCTCGATGATGCTCTCGTGGACACGCTTGCCCTGCTCGTTCAGTTTCACGACCTGCACGCTCTGCGGGATGAGCGCGGGTTCGTTACCGCCCACGGCCTGGAGTTCGGCCTGCGGGATCATTGCGCGCACAAGCCCCATCGGCGTCGTGTCGGAAGAAACCTTCGTGATTTCGCCGCCAAAGCGCGTAGTCAGCGAGACCGTGCCCGCGTACTTGAGGCTTGCGCTCAGGAAAATGCTTGCGATGGAGTTTTCGGCCAAAAGCTTGAGGGCGAACCCCTGTGCGTTATGCTGCTTGCCGATTTCGTTCATCGTCGCGGTCAAGTCGACGACAATCAGGCGGAAGGGCGTCTTTTTGCCCGTGGCGCGGATAATGCGGTCCTTGAAATTCATAGGCACAAATGTAGTAAAAAATATAGCCCGAGGGAAGTAGAGTGGTATGTGTTGTTATAATTGTACCAGTGGAAAAACAGCTATTTATCAAATTGATTCAACCCAAGATGCATCGTCGTCCAATGGATACGGACATAAAGTTGCACATGGCACCTCCTTTGGGCCTGCTCACGATTGTGAATCTGGTCAGGAAAGAGCACAGGGTGCAACTGGAAAATGAAAATATTCAGCAAATTCATTATGATGATGCGCCTGATATTGTTGGAATATCGGTTACGGTTGACACCTTGCCGAGGGCCATCGAGATAGCGCGACATTTTCGTGAAAAAGGCTCCATTGTTGTTGCTGGGGGAATTCATGTGACGACCGCCTTTGATACGATCCCGGCAAATGCTTTTGATGTGCTTTGCATTGGCGCTGCAGAAGGCACTTGGCCGGAGATTATAAAGGATTTTCTGGACAACAATCTGAAGCCTGTCTATCGCTGCCCAAAACTGCAAGATGGAAACCTTGTAGTTTCTCCTGCATACGATTTCTTCAAGAAAGGCGAATACTTATACTGTCATGTCGTTCACACAAGCAGGGGTTGTCCTTTTAGGTGTGATTTTTGCTATAACAGCGCTAAAGCGCATCAATACCTAAATCGCAATATTCAGGATGTCTTGGCGGATATTAGGGCGGTTCATTCGAGACACATCATGTTTATCGATGATAATTTTGCGGGGAACCCAATATGGACAAAACAGTTCCTGAAAGAAATTATGCCGTTGCGATTAAAGTGGAGGGCGGCCGTGTCCATCAATGCGGCATTCGATGATGAATTGCTTGACTTGATGAAAAAATCAGGATGTCAAAGTCTGTTTATCGGTTTTGAAAGTATCAATCCGGATTCTGTAAGCGGGGTTCACAAAGTTCAGAACCACACGCAGGAATATGAGAAAGCGATAAGGGCTATTCATGAAAGGGGTATCATGATTAACGCTAGTTTCGTCTTTGGGCTGGATGGCGATACGCCAGAAGTCTTTAAGTCGACTCTAGATTGGATTGTGAAAAATAAGATTGAAACGGTCACATCCCATATTCTGACGCCTTATCCGGGAACGGCTCTCTATGACAGGATGAAATCGGAAGGAAGAATCCTTACCGATGACTTGACCCTTTACAATACGGCTCATGTGGTTTATCAACCAAGAGGAATGACTAGGCAGGAATTGTATCAAGGGTATCATTGGATTTATAAAGAAATATATAGCTTGAAAAATATATGGAGACGTCGTCCGGAGTCTAAGGGCATAAGAGCAGCCTACTTTACATTTAATCTTTTATACCGGAAGTATGGAAAGTTTACCGATATGCTCTGCCATTTGATATCGTATGAAAAAATAGGGGCGATTGCGGAACGAATAGCGAAGTCGGTCTAAGATGAATAGTCTTTGAATTTATTATTTTCCTCAAAAAGAGGTTCAATATGCAGATTCTTTTTCTTATGGCCGATGGTTTCGAGGAAACCGAATTCGTCACACCGTTCGACTACCTGCAGCGGGCGGGTTTCGAGGTAGCGCTTGCGTGCGTTTCGGGCGATTCGTTCGTGACGGGTGCCCACGGGCTCAAGATTGCGGCAGATTTTGCACTTTCGGGTGCCGACACATCAAAGTTCGATGCCGTTCTCCTGCCGGGTGGCGGTCCGGGCGTGCAGCGCCTCAAGGCATCTGCCGACGTGGAACGCGTCGTTTGCGACTTCAACGACAAGAACAAGTGGATTTTCGCCATCTGCGCGGCCCCGCTCGTGCTGAGCAAGGCCGGGCTTCTTGTGGACCGCACGGCGACATGCTTCCCGGGTTGCGAAGTTGAACTTGTCTGCAGCAAGTTTGTGGAAGACCGCGTGGTGGTGGACGGCAATATCGTCACGAGCCGCGGGGCCGGAACCGCCGAGGAATTCGCGTTCGAGTGCATCGCGCAGCTGGGCGGGCGCGATTTGTCCGAAAAAATCCGCAAGCAGGTCGTGGCCCGCTAGGCGTTTTTGTATATTGTTCACATAAACAACAAACGAGGAATTTATGAAGTTTACTCATGCTTTGATTCTTGCAAGTTCGCTCGCATTTTTCGCTTGCGGTGACGATGAATCCTCCACCGGTCCGAGCAACAACGATACTGCGGACTGCTCCGTGACCGACGGTGTGAAGGTCGTTTCCCCGAAGGGCGGCGAGGAATTCAAGGTGGGCGAGACCATCAAGGTCGTGTTCGGCTCCGACATGGATTTTGGCGGCTTCGGTGTTGAGCTCCGCTTCGACGAGGGCGCGAAGAAGGTGAACCTGCTCGAAGAAAGCATCGACGACGCTGTAATCGATGGCAAGACCTGCAACGAGTACAGCATCAAGCTGGATGCCGAGGGCATTGTTGCGGCAGACGACGCCTACATCTACGTCTACCCGTATTCCAAGCAGTCCAAGGCGGGCAAGTCCGGGACCTTCAAGGTCAAGGAGTAATGACCCCCCGCTTCGACGACAGTAGTTTCACCGTGGCCATCGTGGGCTGCGGTGGTTTTATCGGTAGCCATTTGCTCGACGCCGTGCTGGAACGTACCCGCTGGCGCGTTTTTGGCGTGGATCTCGATTTCTACAGGCTGCAACACCGCTTGAACCATGAGCGGTGCGAGTTCCTGTGTGCGGATTTGGCCGACCCCGCTGTCGTGGAGCGCATCGCGCAGTTTCCGCTGGTGGTGAACCTCGCGGCCATCTGTACGCCGAGCCGCTACATGGGGGAGGCGTGCGAGGTTATCCGGAGCAACTACGACCATCCGGCGGCCTTGGCCGAGGCGTGCGCGAAGAGCGGGGCCTGGCTCGTGCATTTTTCCACGTCTGAGATTTACGGGAAGACTGCTGCCGATTCGGGCGAGTTGGTGGAAGATTCGACGCCTGCCGTGTTCGGGCCCGTTACCGCGAGCCGCTGGAGCTATGCGACGGCGAAGCTCCTGGCGGAACGGTTTATCGCGGGTCTGCCCGGCCTGCGCTGGACGGTGGTGCGCCCGTTCAATTTTGTCGGGCCGTACATGGACTTTATGCCGGGCGTGGACGGCGAGGGAATCCCGCGGGTACTCGCGAACTTTTCGACGGCGCTTTTGCGGGGCGAACCCCTGAAGCTCGTGAACGGCGGGAAGGCGAAGCGCTGCTTTACGAGCGTGCACGACGCGATTGATTTCTTGTTTGCGCTGTTCGATGCTGGACTTGGATGCGCGTTGAGTTTTGGTGTCGGTGATTCGCCGGATGCTGGTTGTAAAACCGCGGCGGGCGCTGGTCACTCGGGTCGAGATGCCGTGGGTGTATCGAAGGTAGGTGCCGCGCCGAATGCTAGCGAATTGAAGGTAGGTTCTGCGCCTGGTGCTAGCGAATTGAAGGTAGGTGCCGCGCCGGACGCTGGTGTATTCTCGCAGGCGTTCAATGTGGGGAATGCTGAGAACGAGGTTTCGATTGCGGAACTGGCGCAGAAAATGCGCGCGATTTTCGCGAAGGTGCGCGGGGTCGATGTCTCTACGTTGCCGGAACCGCAAAGCGTTTCGGGCGAGGAATACTACGGCGCGGGTTATGACGATTCGATGCGTCGCATGCCCTCGATTGCGAAGGCCGAGCGCCTGCTCGGGTTCAGGGCGCGCATCCCGCTCGACACGGCTCTGGAAGAATCGCTCTCCTGGTTCGTGATGCATTATTCCGTTTAACAATGATTCCCGACTACTTCATCTTTGTCCCTGCATACAATGTCGCCGCGACTCTCGCCGGCGTGCTGGGGCGCATTCCTCCCGCGGTCATGGAACGCGCGCAGGTGCTCGTGATTGACGACGGCTCGAAGGACGATACGCGCGGGGTTTATGAAACGTTTGTCGCTAAATCGGCGGGTGTCGCGGGGGAGGCAAGTGCCGCGGACAGTGAAGTCGCGGGTAATGCAATCGCGGGTACCAACTGTGTTGGCAATGGAGTTGCTGGTAATAGCCGCGCCGCTCCAAGTTTGGCATGCACGGACAGTGACTGCACGGGAGATAACCGCGCCGCTCCAGGTTTGGCATGCGCGGACCACCTGCAGTACATGCGTTTCGAGAGGAACTTGGGTTACGGAGCCGTGGTGAAGCGCGGAATATCCGAAGGGCTGCGATCCGGTGCAAAATACATCGCTTGCCTGCATGGCGACGGGCAGTACCCTGCAGAACAACTTGGCGAATTCTTCGCGCATCTTGAAACCGCGGGCAACCCGCCCGAAAATGCCGCACCCGAAAATACCGCACCCGAATTTGACCCGTGCGGCCAACCCGAGGTAGGTGCGCCAGCAGGCAATTCTCCCGCAATCGCTCTGGTGCAAGGCTCGCGCCGCCTCGTCCCGGGGGCAGCCCGTGCCGGCAACATGCCCCTCCACAAGCGCATCGGCGGCGCGTTCCTTACGGCGCTCGAAAACATCGCTTTCCGGCAAAAACTTACAGACCGCCACAGCGGTTTCATCGTCTACAATGCGGAATTTTTGAAGACGCTTGACCTCGCGAAACTCAGCCCGAGCTTCGACATCGATTTGGAAATAATCTCCATCGCCGACGCCCGCGGGTGGCGACTGGCCGAACTCCCGATACCCACGCGCTATGCCGGCGAAAAATCCAACCTGAACGTCGTTACCTACGGCCTGCGCGTCTTGCGGCAAATTGCTCGCCGCATTTGCATGCGGTAAGGCTCATTTCGCGCGCATCTCGCAACCTTCGTTTCAACAACATTCGCACCCCGAAATCGCGAAAGTGGCGGTGAAAACCGTAAAAAATCTCTCATTTCACCGCCAAAAATTACTTTGTGTGTAGTAAAAGACGCGGAACGCTCAAAAATTCGCTCGATTTTTTGCCGGTTTCCCTCATTCCGGCGGTGAAATTGCCTGAAAATCTCCTTTTTCACCGCCACGGACCTACATTTTTTGCCATGAAACTACATACAACATAACAAAGTGGCGGTGAAAACAGCAAAAAATTCCCGATTTCACCGCCACAAATGCAATTTACACCTCTAAAAGCGCCTTTCCCGCGTTTTCCCGCGCTTTCTCGCGCATCCTAAGCCCCAAACCGCGCCCAAACGCTTCCAAACTGCGCTCCAGACAACCCGAGAGCCTCCAAATCGTCCTGTTTTTCAAAACTCTCAGCCGACTGTATGTGCCTTTTTTTTTACATTCTCCAGCGTGACCTGATACCAAACCCGATATCAGGCCCGCCTTATGAGACCCGCCATACGTCTTGTCTCTCACATGGCCCGACAACAAAAAGGAGAAAGTATGAAAAAGCCCCTTCTTGCATTACTCGTCGCTTCTGTCGCCCTTCTTTCGGGCTGCGCAAAGACCATGCAACTGAACGATCCTGCGCTCTACGACCAGTACCTCACCAGGACTTACAACCAGCCTCACCATGTGTGCTACAACGCAGTCATCAGGACCTTTGTGGGCAGGGGAGTCGAGCTTACCAAGGCCGACCCGATGGCGGGCCGAATCGTGACGGAAAGGCACCTCGCCATGCTCTACGCCGGGTACGGGATGGTCGGCACGATATCGCACCGTTATTACATCGACGTGACGGGCGACAAGAAGAGGTGCACCATCAAGGTCACCAAGTATAAGGCCTGGAAGGGCGACAACGAAGTTCCCTATGTGGATGTCGACCAGATTTACAACTATTACTGGGCGCCCCTGTTCGGAGGTTTCGAGAGCAACTTCGAAGAAGACGAAGACGACGCCATCCGCTCCAGCAAGGATCTCGATGCGGTCATAAACCAGCACTACCAGGAACTCGACGACATCTACAAGCAGTACAAAAAAGACACGAAAAAGAAGTTCGAGGGCCGTGTCATGCTGAAGTTCACCATCGCGGCAAGCGGGAACATCATCGACATTTCTATCGAGGGCACGACGACAGGCGAACTTGAATTTGACCAGCAAATCAAGGAGGCCGTCAGCAAATGGGACTTTGGCGAGATCCCGGGGAGCAACAACAAGACTCTGATTGTCCCGTTCGATTTCTCGGACACTGCTGGCGATTCCGGCAAAAAAGGTGGACGTCGGGTCAAGGGCGACGGCGATAAGCTCGGCGGTTCCGCGAAAAACGGCAGCGGGGGTATCGGTGACGCGAATGTGGGCGGCCACGCGACTGCGCAGGAGAATGAAGTCAAGGCCAAGGGCCCCCGCTCGGCTGCCGACATCATGAAGGTCGTGAAGAATCGCACTCCGGCGCTCAGAAGCATCTACAACAAGTACAGGGAAAACGACCCGAGTTTCGAGGGCAGAGTCGTCCTGAAGTTTACGATTGGCCCGGATGGCAAGGTCGTTTCTATGTCCATTAAGTCATCTACGACAAACAACGCCAAGTTTGACGAGGAAATCAAGAAGAAAGTCAGTGAATGGAACTTTGGCGAGGCCGGTGCCGGCAACACCACGGTGACAATCCCGTTCGTCTTCTCGGAATAAACTTCGCGTTATGCGTACAAAGTAAGGAGCCACAAATGCGACTTCTGGCAACGATCTTTCTTTTGCTCGTATGCGCTTCGGGTGCATTCGCGACGCATGTCGCCGTGCTCGAGACGGGCGTAGCCCCTGCGGTAAAGAAGAAGGTGACGCTCTCCGACAGGCAGTACCTCACGAACGTATTGCGCGAGGAAGCCGTCAAGCAACTCCCCGCAGAAGACGGCTACACCATCATGACGCGTGACAACATCTCTGCGATGCTCCCGCCGGGGAAGGCCATCGAGGACTGCGAGGGTAGTTGCCTTGCGGAGACGGGCCGGAACATTTCTGCCGATTTCGTGTGCCAGGCGCGCGTGAGCAGCTTCGGCTCGAAACTTGCCCTCTCGGCAGAAATCTACGAGACTGCGGGCAACAAACTCGTGGCGAGTTTCAACGGGAACGGCAAGAATGTGGAGGCTCTACTGAAGGTTATCAAGGAGAACGCTCCGGAATTCTTCGGCAAGGTGAAATCCAACAGGAATGCAGGTTCCGGCGGTATCGGCGAGGCCAGCAGCGTTGACCCCGATGCAAATGAAGATGCGGAGGAAGATGCGGATAAGCTCGCAGTCACTCCCGCTAAGGATGTGCAGTTTGACGATGATGACGATGACATGCCCAGGTCGAACAAGCCCATCAACGAAGTCCCTGCGGTTAAGAACACCCAGAACAGGGTATGGATCCGTTGGGGGCTTATTGGTGGCGGAAGCGTTTTGCTCACGACGGGTATAGTGCTTGCCGCTATGGGGAGCACAGACACCACGACCGAATATGATTACGAGACATTTGAGGAGAAAACCGTTGATAACGGCAATGGCACAAAACTCGGCATCGGGATTGCCTTGTCCATCATCGGAGCCGCCGGTATTGTCGTGGGGTTCTGCTTCTAGCCGGCGCTCATGCTGGATTTTTGCCCAAATTGGGTACCAAACAGGGTTGTTTTGCCTATTTTGGCACCCATTTTTTAGAACAAAGTAACTGAATTTCGGGCGATTAGTGTCTAATAAACGCTAAAAAATGCTTCGGTTGGGTACCAAAATACTTTTTTTCTGTGGTTTGGTACCCATCGTGGCGGCAATTTTGCCAATATTATTGTGGACAAACTAAAATTTTGGGTACCAAACAGTGCAATTTAATGCAGTTTGGTACCCAATTTTGCAATTTTTTGCATTTCGGCGGCTGGCTCGCAAGCTAACCGCGGTAGCATAGTGCCCGCGGCAACATAGCGCCCGCGGCAATTTAATACCCGCGGCGGTTTACAACAGCAGCTTAACGCTTACCCGTTGCCGTGATGCTTGTCGTGGTTGGGGCAGCCGCAGCCGCCCTTGCCGTCGCAGTTTTCCTTGTGTCCGTGGTGGCCGTGGCCTTCGCCGCCGCATTCGCATTCATGGCCTTCCTCGCCACACTTGCATTCGCCATCGCCCTTGCCGCCGCAGCAGCAGTGGTGGCCTTGCGGGTTGAGTTCCTCTTCGGTGGCCTCGCGCACGCTCACGACCTCGATGGCGAAGTTCAGGTTTTTGCCCGCGAGTTCGTGGTTCGCGTCGATGATGGCCTTGTCGCCCGCGACGGACTTCACGCGGATGGGCATCGGGCCCATGGGCGTCTGCGCGTAGAACATCATGCCGGCCTCGACCTTCTCGACACCTTGGAAAGCGTCCATCGGGACTTCCTGCGTCATGCGCTCGTCATATTCGCCGTAACCTTCAGCGGGGATGACCTTCACATCGAACTTGTCGCCGACTTCGTGGCCGACCATCGCGTTTTCGAGCCCCACGACGATCATGTGTGCGCCCTGGATGTACTGGAGCGGTTCGCGGCCTTCGGAGGAATCGATGACGGCTCCTTCGTCGGAGGTGAGGGTGTAGTGCATCTGGACTACGGTCTTGTCGGCGATTTTCATGATGTTCCTTTGTGTGAGGGGGTAAAAAAGTAGGCTAAATATAGAAAAAAGCGGTTTGCAACGTGATAAAAGACAAATTTTTGCACGAAAAGTGAAGTATGTTGTGAAAACTTGTGCATACTTCTTCTTTTTTGTTTATATTCTTCTTAAACACCAGATTCAAGGAGTAAATATGAAGAAATTGCTTTGGACCGGCGCCCTCGCCCTGACCACCATGGCTTGCCTGACCGCCTGTGGCGACGATGATAGTAACGGAACATCGGGTGGGTATGATTCGGGCATCGAATCCATCAAGACATCCGTATGCGACATCAAGAAAAGCGATGACAAGTGGGTCGTTAACACGCATCCTGTTCAAGAAACATATATCTGGACTGATGACGGGGTTGTTGTGCAGTACAGGACAAATGTGAGCTCAAAGGATGGTTGTGAATATGAACGTGAAAGAAGAAAAGAAATAGAAACAGAAACAGACATGGTTTATACCTGTGAGGAACATATTCTCGTAGGAACAGATTCAACCACGCTTAAGGGTGTAGAAAAGGACGCTGTGATTCTCACTGTAAAATTTAAGTGTGAAGAATCCACGGATAAATTCATAACGGAATCGCTTGACGATGACGACGACACCGGTACGGATACCGACGATGAAGGCTCTGTTGGCGACGACGGCGGTTCTTCTGACGTCGATGATGATGAAGGTTCGACAGGCTCCGATGACGAGGATGGAGATGAAGGTGGTCAGGCATCTGACATTACCTGCAACTTCGAAAAGTCTGATGACACCTGGTCCATCGCTAAGGGCGAAGGTGGTGGCGAGATGATTGTTAAGTGGGGCACCGGCAAGGCTGTCGCTGTTACCAAGACTGATTTGGGCGATGCCGAGTCTTGCCAGATGTTGCTTGATCTTGATCCCAGTGACACAAGCGGTTCTTGCGATGGTAAATTCTTAGTTATGGAAGATGCCGATACGTTCAAGAATCTCACCAAGGATGAGATGTACAGCATGTACTGCGCTGATTAGTTCGCGTAATTATGGCTTAATTATGGCGTCGGCTTATTTGCCGGCGTCATTTTTTTTGCGGTCGTGCCACACGCTTTCGTTGAAGAGCTGGCCCTCGCTCAGGCCGTATTTCTCCTCGACGCCCGCCATGCGGATAGCTTCCTCGATGGAAATCTTCCCGCGGATGGCCTGCGTGTAGATGAGCGCCTTCTTGCGCACTGTTGCAGCGTCTTCCTGGAGCATTTCGAGGCGGAAGTGGTTCACTCCGGCGGCGCGTAAATCCGGCAATAATTTCAGGGCCGATTGCGGCTTGCCAACGAATAGCGTGTTGCGACATTCCGCGTCGCTCTGCAGAAAGTGTCGCTCCCCCTTGTGGTCAAGAATTTCGACCTTGTGCTGGGTGCAAATCTTGCCGCATTCGGGGAACCGCCTGCCGGTAGTGAGCGCGCGGGCAAACGCGCAGTATTCGGAATGGAAGGCGGGCATGTACTGGTGGAGCGTGAGTTCCATGCGGCTCCCGTCGATATCGCCCAGCAGGTCGAAAAGCTGCGTGGAGTTCAGGTCCCACGAGGGGTGGAGCGTTTGCAATCCTTGTGACAGGAGCCAGTCGTAGCTCAGGCAGTTTGCGGCGTTCAGGCTGTAGTCGCCCGCGAGCGGAATGCCGCTTTCCTTGAGGATGGAAAGTGCACCGAGGTTACGGACCAGCGCAAAGTCGGGGCAGAGCCGCAGGATGTTCTTGAGGTAGTGGCTTTCGCCCGGCTTGTGGATGCGGAGCGTGGCCATACCTGCCCTGAAACCGAGTTCGCGGATTTGTTCAAGCGGTTCGTCGTATTTTACGCCCCAGTCGAAATCCATGACAACGTTGTCTATGTCGAGTCCTTCGAGCGCAGGGATTTGTTCGGGGCTGCGGACGAGCACCGAAATGATCGGTCGAGCGGCAGTGGGCGCAACTTTCGTGCCAAACTTCACGCTGTTGAGCAGTGCTCTTCCCGCATTGGCACTCGGGTTCAGTTCCTTCCATTCGCAGCGCGCGTTGTCGAGCAGTTCTATCGCCTTCTGGCGGAGCGTGCGGAGCATCTTTCCGGCGATAAACGCGTTTGGCGCGACGCTGACCGAGAGATTGTCCAGCGTGTAAACCGTCGAGCCGAGAGCCGAAAGTTCCTTCTGTGCGAGGTCGCGCAGTTTGTTACCCGCATCGCATTTACCCGCGTCGTTTTTGCCCGCGACCGCACTGCTGTTCCGGGCTTCTTCGATGGGAGTGTCGCCCTGCGCCGTCACGGAATGCCCGCTATAGTCCTGCACGGTAAGCGACAGGGGCGTGCCAATGCAACCTTCCAGCAGCATCTTCACGGGAATGCGCTTCGCCTGCTCGCGGTCGGTAAACGTCTTGCGCAGTTCCTTTTCCAGCGCGGGGGAGTCGTTCCTGTACACCTTCATCCCGCGGGCGACCTGCCGCGTGTCGAAATCGCGCCCGAATTCCATCTTCAGGAGTTGCGGGCCGCACCCGCGCGTAGATGGCTTGCCCTTGTGCTCGTGCACGACTTGCGAGGCGTAGAGTCTCGCACCGGCGCTTTGCGCGAATCTCGGTTCCTCGAAGAGGATCCCGTCACCCGGCCGCGGCATCATACCTGCGACAAGGCCATCGGCGCATCCCTTGTCCTGTTTTGTCATCCCCGCGCAGGCGGGGATCTCCAAACATTCATCCAGTTCCACCACGACACACCCGCGTTCCACGCGCACGACCGTCCCGAGGAACATCCCGTGATGGTTGCTGAACGTGCCGTCCACGAGTTCCTGGTGGTTGTCCCCGTCAAGCCAGCCCGTGCGTAACCCGCGGCTGAACAGCACTTCGAGCGGTTCCATGTCCTTGCCTTCGAGCGGAATGCGGTCTAGCGCCTTGCGGTAGGCACGCGCGACCGCCGCCACGTATTCCGGGCTCTTGAGGCGGCCTTCCACCTTCAGCGAGTTTACGCCGATTTCTTCAAGTTTATCGAGTCGCGGGAGTGCGCATAGGTCGTGCGGACTGAACAGGTATTGCGCATCCGTATCGCGGAATTCCTTGCCGTCCACGAATATGCGGTAGGGGAGCCTGCAACTCTGGGCGCATTGCCCTCGGTTTGCGCTCCGGCCGCCAAAGTTCTCGCTGGTGAGGCACTGCCCCGAATAGCTCACGCATAGCGCGCCGTGAATGAACACTTCGAGCTCGAGCGGGGTCGCTTCCTTGATGCGTGCGATTTCCTTGAGCGAGAGTTCGCGGGCGAGCACGGCGCGGTTGAACCCGAGTTTTGCCGCCAGGTTCACGCTTTCGGCGCTAGCGAGCGTCATCTGCGTGCTTGCGTGAATTTCCTGCGTGGGCGCGATGGCGCGTATCAGGCGCGCAAGCCCGATATCCTGGATAATGAATGCGTCCGGTTCCAGCGAAATCACCTTCGCGAGGAATTCCGGCAACTCCCGCAGTTCGCGTTCGAATACCAGCACGTTCATCGCGAGGAACGTGCGCACGCCGCGCACCCTCGCATACCGGATCATCTCGCCGACGTCTTCGAGCGAAAAGTCCTCAGTGCGCCCGCGCGCGTTCCAGTGCGGAACCCCGAAATAAACGGCATCGGCGCCGTTTGCGACGGCGGCCTCGAGCATCTCGCGCGTACCCACGGGCAAGAGAAGTTCCGGAGATGGCCTCGTACTCGAATTCATATAGTCAAAGATAAAAATTGTATATTTGCACCATGGCCTCACAGACGATTAAAATTCAATATCTCGACGATTCTATCACGCGCCTCACGTATGTGGGTGGCAAGTCCGACTGGATTGACCTTGCGGCGGCGGAGACCGTGACGCTCAAGGCGGGGGAGTTCAGGCTTGTTCACCTGGGGGTCGCGATGAAGTTGCCCGAGGGGTTCGAGGCGCATATCGCCCCGCGCAGTTCCACGTTCAAGAATTTCGGTATTCTGCAGGCGAATTCCGTGGGCGTGGTGGATTCCAGCTACTGCGGCGCGAACGACTGGTGGAAAATGCCCGTGTACGCCACCCGCGACGTGACCATCGAGAAGGGGAGCCGCATCGCTCAGTTCCGCATCATGGAGCAGCAACCGACGCTCACCTTCGAGGAAGGCCCGCTTGAAGGCGCCGACCGCGGCGGCTTCGGCAGCACGGGAATCTAGAAGGATTGCGTCTAAATCTCGTATTTCTGTTTTCTTTCTGCTATTTTTGTATATTATTCCCTGACAGGCACTGGTAGCGGATTTCCGCCTACAAGCCACGTTCGACAATAAAGTCGGCTTTTTGATTATATCCCCAATGAATATTGGGAGTTTTATATATCAAAAGCCGGCTTTTTTTGTTTGTTAATGTTCAACTCTATTGACGGATAATCAAAAATTGATTATATTCAACTATGTACAATGTAACCATAACCAAAAAGGCGGAACGTTCGGCAAAAACGATGCCTAGAGCGGTGCAGAACAAGCTGAAGGCTCTACTGCAATCACTAAAGGCTTCGGGACCTATACAACCACTTTTCTGGCATTACTCAAAACTAGGCGATAACAGGTATCATTGTCACATCGCCTTGAATTGGGTTGCTTGCTGGACATGCGAAAATGGGTCGATAAATATTGAGGTATACTATGTTGGCAGTCGTGAAAAAGCCCCGTATTGAAATCCGCGCGAAGCACATCCCTGCTCCGCTTGTCAGGTTTTTGAAGGACACCTACAAACCTGAAAACGTGGCGGTCTGCAAAAACGAGGATTCGATTCCCTTCGAGGAGTCAGACTGGTTCAAGAACCTGGATTCCACCCCCGGCGAAATGATTGTCGCGAACCGCGATTTGCGCAACTGGTCGCAGGTCACTCTCGCCGAGAAACTTGGAATTCAGGTCCAGAACCTCTGCGCCATGGAAAACGGACGTAGGGCGGTATCCCGCAAGATGGCGGTAAAGCTCGGCGAAATCTTCGGAACGGATCCTGCAGCATTCTTTGATTTTAGCAAGTAAAGGGGGATGCCTCCCCTATGATGGATTTTTGCTATGAATTCATCATTCCTTTGATGAATTTTTCGGCATCTGCGGCTTTTGCTCCGTTTTTGATTTCGGAGATGGCTTTGGAGAGTTCGGCGCAAACATCGTCCAGGGGCGTGATTCGACCGTTGTGCACGTCGTCTATGCCCTTTTTCATCCTAGCGTAAAAGACTTCGTCCGACTCTTTGAGAGCAAACATGCGATTTTGCTTATCGTATGACATGAAAACTTCATAGACAATTGTCTGCGAGTAAATATAATTTAATTGCTATGTCATATTATGACAAAATTGGGCCTATGCGGAGTGTTTGGTCACGGGGTGGTTGTTTTGGGGCGGGGTATAGGTTATATTTAGGGGTGAGGTTTTTTATGCTGAAGAAGTTTGTTCTGGGGAGTATGGTTGTGGTGGCGGCGTTGCTTGGCAATGCTTGCGGCGATGACGACAGCAGTTTTGCCCCGCGTGACGAGGATTCATCTTCGTCCATTTGCGAAGACTGCGACGATGCCAGCAGCAGCTCTGCGAAATCCTCGTCGAGCGTCACACCGCAGTCGAGCAGCAGCGAGACAAGTGTGTCCAGTAGTTCAGCGAAGTCCTCGTCGAGTGTCACGCCGAAGTCGAGTAGCAGTTCAGCAAAGTCCAGTAGCAGCTCGGCGAAGTCTTCTTCGTCGGTGTCTAGCAGCTCCGCAAAATCAAGCAGCAGTTCTGCGCAATCCAGCAGTAGCGAATATGTGCCGTTCGACCACTCGCAAACGTTGGCCGGTGCTTACAAGGTCGGCGAAAATGCATACAAGCAGTTTACTGACACGCGCAATGGCCGTAGCTACTATTACATTACAATCACGTCGGATTACAGCGGGAAATCTGTCACTGTCATGGCCGAAAACCTGAACATTGGCAAAATGGTTCCAGGAGCCGATGATCAGAACAATGACAACGAAATAGAACGTTACTGTTACAAAAACGATACCACTAAGTGTGACGAGTTTGGAGGCCTTTACCAGTGGGCAGAGATGATGCAACTGCCTAGCCGCTGCAACACGGAAAGTTGTGCCGATCTTATCAAGGAAAATCATCGGGGAATTTGTCCCGAAGGCTGGCGATTGTTCACGTACGATGATTATGTGATTGTCCGAGGTTATAAGGATGAATACGATGACGGTATCAAAGGATTATGTTCGTCATGGGGCTTTAGCGGAACGAATGCGAGTGGATTCTCCCTTACGGGGGGTGGTTTGAGAAGGGCGGCGGGCGTGTTTGATGATGTAAAAACTGCAATCCATTGGGCGTATCCACAGGAGCATGATTATGATATGGCTACGGTGGTGCATTCTGCGTATGTGACAGCTTCTGCCGGAGGTGAAACTGATAAAGATAAGGGAAGTCGGAAAGCCTTTGGCTATTCCGTCCGTTGTGTGATGGTCGAAAAATAACCACAACGAAGACTTTCTTCATCATCAATCATCCATTATACATCACTTTTAAAAGCCGGGGCGTTGCGGGGCGGCGAGCGCCCGCTCGAGGGGGTTGGTGGCAACGCAGTGCCGCCGAGGGGGAGCCTTCCCCCTACCAATTTGATATGAATTTCTCTCTCATCCCTAACCACCAACCACTAACCACTAACGGACTTCGTCCTACTTTTCCTATATTTTCTACGCAAAAATTTTTAACAAGGATATTGTTATGGCAAAGATTGCTATTCTCGGTTACGGTAACCTGGGCCGCGGTGTGGAATGCGCCGTGAAGCAGGCTCCGGATATGGAACTCGTCGCTGTTTTCACCCGTCGCGACCCCGCTACGGTCAAGATCCAGACGGCGGGCGTTCCGGTGCTGAACGTCTCTGAAATGGAAGCCTGGAAAGGCAAGGTGGACCTGCTCATCATCTGTGGCGGTTCCGCGACCGACCTGCCGGTGCTCACCCCGAAGTATGCCGCCATGTTCAACGTGATCGATTCCTTCGACACGCACGCCAAGATTCCGCAGCACTTCGCCGCCGTCGACGCTGCCGCCAAGTCTGCCGGCAACATCGCGATGATTTCTGTGGGTTGGGACCCGGGCATGTTCAGCCTGAACCGCGTGTACGCCCAGTCCATCCTTCCGGAAGGCAAGGACTACACGTTCTGGGGCAAGGGCGTTAGCCAGGGCCACAGCGACGCCGTCCGCCGCATCAAGGGCGTGAAGAACGCGAAGCAGTACACCTGCCCGGTGGAAGCGGCTCTCGAAGCCGTGCGTAGCGGTTCCATGCCGGAACTCACCAGCCGCCAGAAGCACACGCGCCTGGTTTACGTGGTGGCCGAAGAAGGTGCCGACAAGGCCTACATCGAAAACGCCATCAAGACGATGCCGAACTACTTCGATGAATACGACACCACGGTGAACTTCATCAGCGAAGAAGAATTCAACAAGAACCACAGCGGGCTCGCTCACGGCGGTTTCGTGATTCGTACCGGCAAGACCGGCATGAACTTGGAACACACCCACGTGATTGAATACAGCCTCAAGCTCGATTCCAACCCGGAATTCACGACCAGCGTTCTCGTGGCTTACGCCCGCGCGGCTCTGCGTATGAAGGCTAACGGAGTGACCGGTTGCAAGACCGTTCTCGACGTGCCGCCTGCATACCTCAGCACTCTGAGTGATGAAGAATTAAGGGCTCACTGCTTGTAAGAGTTTGTTAAAAAAATGCAAAACCAGCCGTTATATAGCGGCTGGTTTTTATATATTTTCAACAATCCAACAATGGACAAATTCATTTATCAACAACCGTACAAAACATTTCAACAAAAAAAGCGAATCGGACTGTGCAATTTCTTCTTATTGTTGTTCTTTATACTCTTCTTTTTTTACTTTTTCCGTTAAGGCCATTTGAAATATTTGTTCTAAGTCTCCTATTTTTCATGGTGACAATTTTGGAAATAGGGTCTTTCTTTTTGCATCGGAAATTAAAAAAATATGATAACAGCCCCAAAGTAAAATCAGTTAAAGAAAAAAAAAGAAAATGACGACATGAAGGCGGCTCACGGTTTATAAAAAACGCTCCTGGATCCTTCGTGCTTTGCTCTCAGGATGACAATATGATAAGCCCCGGATTCTATCCGGGGCCTTTTAAATTTCTGAAAGATCCCCGCTCGGAGGCGGGGATGACAAATTAGGGATTAACCCTGAACCTTCGGGAGCTGGGCGAGGCTCTTCGCGATGTCTTCATCCGTCGGGATGTAGTCGCTCATTTCGCCGTCGTTGAACTTCTGGTAGGCGACCATGTCGAAGTAGCCCGTGCCGGTGAGGCCGAACACGATGTTCTTCGCCTGGCCGTTTTCCTTGCACTTGAGCGCTTCGTCGATTGTCGCGCGGATGGCGTGGCTGGATTCCGGAGCCGGGAGAATGCCTTCGGTCTGGGCGAAGAGCTTGGCGGCTTCGAACACCTTCGTCTGCTCGACGGACGTTGCGCGAATCACCTTCTGGTCGTAGAGCTCGGAGAGGATGGTGCTCATGCCGTGGTAGCGCAGGCCACCGGCGTGGTTGGCAGACGGGATGAAGCTGGAGCCCAGCGTGTACATCTTGGCGAGCGGGCAGACCTTGCCGGTATCGCAGAAGTCGTAGGCGTACTTGCCGCGGGTGAAACTCGGGCAGCTTGCCGGTTCCACGGCGAGAATGTCGTAGTCGGCTTCGCCACGGAGCTTTTCGCCGACGAACGGGCTGATAAGGCCACCGAGGTTGGAACCACCGCCGGCGCAACCGATGATGAGGTCGGCCTTCACGCCCAGCTTGTCGAGGGCAGCCTTGGTTTCGAGACCGATCACGGACTGGTGCAGCAGCACCTGGTTCAGCACGGAACCGAGAACGTAGCGGTAACCCGGCTGCTTCACGGCGGCTTCAACAGCTTCGGAAATGGCGCAGCCGAGGCTACCCGTGGTGCCCGGGAATTCGGCGTTGATCTTCTTGCCGATTTCGGTGGTCATGGAAGGCGACGGGGTGACGCTTGCACCGTAGGTGCGCATCACTTCGCGGCGGAACGGCTTCTGCTCGTAGGAGACCTTCACCATGTAGACCTGGCAGTCCAGTCCGAAGAAGGCGGTGGACATGGAAAGTGCCGTGCCCCACTGGCCAGCACCCGTTTCGGTGGTCACGCCCTTGAGGCCCTGCTTCTTGGCGTAGTAGGCCTGCGCGATGGCGGAGTTAAGCTTGTGGCTACCGCTGGTGTTGTTGCCTTCGAACTTGTAGTAGATGTGCGCCGGAGTGCCGAGCGCCTGTTCCAGGAAGTAGGCGCGGACGAGCGGGGAGGGGCGGTACATCTTGTAGAAAGTGAGAATATCTTCGGGAATTTCGAAGTAGGCGGTATCGTTGTCGAGTTCCTGTTTGATAAGTTCGTCGCAGAACACGGGCTGCAGGTCTTCGAAGGTCACCGGCTTGCCGGTACTCGGGTTCAGGAGCGGCGCGGGCTTCTTCTTCATGTCGGCACGGACGTTGTACCATGCCTTCGGGAGTTCGTTTTCGTCGAGGTAAGTCTTGACCGGACCATCAAGCTTGAGCGAATTTCTCATACTAATTCCTTTTTTTGAATTTTTAACGCACCAAATATACCTTAAAAAAAGAATGGTTGACAAATCAAAAAAATAAATTATCTTGAATAGACACCCCTCTTATCCATTTTCGCTTTTCACAGGTACGATTTATGGCAATTGACAGCAGACTTTTGACAGGACAGTGCTCCTCGCTGGAGGAGAACAGGTTGGACCACACGCTTTCGGCAACGGCGAAGGTTATGCCGTTACATCCGGGCGATAAGCGCCCGAGCGTCCACCGCACTCCGTGTAAGTCAGTCCGCAGGGGGAAGTCGGGCGAAACTGCCCGCACAACTACGTGACTTTTTCACTTATTGTATAGTTCCTTTCTATAAAATCATACTATTTTTAGGGGAGTTCGTGCGGGTTGAACGTACGGGTTTAAATAGTGAGGTTTTCTATGCGTGTTTTCGTTACCGGCGGAACAGGTTTTATCGGTCACTACGTTGTAAAGGCGCTTCTCGAACGGGGGCACGATGTCGTTATCGCGACCCGCCACCCGAACAAGGTGCCCTCGCTTGCGGCAAAACCCAACGTGAGCTTTGTCGAGGCCTCACTTACCGATTTCGACAAGATGGGCGAAGGCCTCAAGGGCTGTGACGCCTGCATCCACATTGCGCTTGGCTGGGGCGAAACCCCGAGCACCATGCTCATGAACGACACGCGCGCGACAGTAATGCTTTTGGAAATGGCGGCAAAGGCCGGTTGCAAGAAGTTCATCCAGACGAGCAGCACCGCCGCGATGGGCCGCATGCGCCCGGTGATGCGCGAAGTTACGAGCAACCTTCCGATGGACCTGTACGGTGCCACCAAGGCGGCGGGCGAGGCCTACGTGCTCGGTTTCCGCCAGGGCTACGGCAAGAACTTCCCGCATGTCACCATGCAGAGGAACATCATCCGCCCGGGCTACACCTTCGGTAACCCCGCTTTCCCCGACGGCTGTTCCCAGCCCGACCGCCGCTTCTTCGACATGGCCCGCGCCGTGAAGGATGACCGCGATATCGAGATTGTCAAGAACGACGGCACGCAGTTCATACACGCGAGCCAGCAGGCAGAACTCTACATGAAGGTCCTCGAGAGCGACAAGAACGAAGAAATCTTCCTCGGCCTGGGCGAGGTCTGGATGAGCTGGAAGGAAATCGCAGAGATGATGATTTCCCTGAAGCCCGGCTGCAAGTCGAAGATTGTGGAGAAGGACCTCGGCTGGGGCGACGACCCGATGCTCTTTGACGTGAGCAAGATTAAGGACCAGTTTGGCCTTGCCTTCGATGCGCACGATTTTATGATGGACCACGTGAAGTGGACCTACGAGCAGGCGTAAGCTAGAACAGCATCTTCACGCCGATTGCAATCAGAATAATCCCCGCGATAATCTCGGGGATTTTTGTTTTGAAGCGCTTGGCGGCGTGCCTGCCTATCTCGTACCCGATGACGCCCATGGCAAAACTTGCCAGTGCGATTGCGGAGGTGGCAAGCGCCATGTTCGCATTTATGAACGCGAAGGAAATCCCTACGGCAAAGGCGTCGATGCTTGTCGCTACCGAAAGGAGCAATATGTTTGCTATGGTGAGGTTCTTCGCTGCAATCTTTTCGCCTTCTTCTTCGCCGCTGTCCCCGCGGATTGCGCCCCATATCATGCGGCCTCCCAGAATGCAGAGGATGGTGCAGGCGATGGGCGTGCCTACGGAACTGAACCAGCGTTCGGCGAAGCTCCCGAGAAAGTACCCGAGGAGAGTCATGACGCCCTGGAATACGCCGAAACTAACCGCCTGGAGCAGCGCTCGGCTATAGCGGATGCCCGACTTGGAAAGCCCGGTGGCAATGGCGACGGCAAAGCAGTCCATGGCCTCGACGATGGCGATAACTATGTTTTCTACGATTCCCATTTTTCGACGGTCACTTCGCGGACGTTTTCCGAGACAATCTCGATGTTAATCTTATACGTGACATCGTACGTCTGCCCGTCAAGCCTTTCCGGCCATTCGATTAGCGTGACGCCCCTGGAAAGGTAGTCGTGGTCGAACCCGACCTCGTACAGTTCCGCACCCGGTTCCAGGCGGTAAAGGTCGAAGTGGAAGAGTGGCGGGTCGTTCGGGTATTCGTGCAGAATGGTGTAGGTGGGGGAGCAGACCGAGCCTTCGAACCCGAGGCCCTTGCATATCCCGCGGCTCATCACTGTCTTGCCCGCGCCGAGGTTCCCGTACAGCGCGACCATGTCACCCGCCTTGAGCGACTTCCCGAATTCCACGGCCCAGTTGTACGTCTCTTCTTCGCTGTTAAAAATCATTACATCCTTCCCGCAATAAACATCCCGCACCCCGCAATAAACATCTCGCAACCCGCAACACTAATAACCAATAACTAATGACTAATGACTAATGACTAATGACCAACTACAGCTTGTCTTTAAACTGTTCGTACGTGAACTTGTGCAGCAGGTGGAACTTGCCATCCATATCGAACTTGCCGATGCTCGGGTGCCTTACCCCGTTGAAGAACGTAGTCTTCACCATGGTGTAGTGGATCATGTCTTCGAAGATGAGTTTGTCGCCCACCTGGAGCGGCTTGTCGAAGGAGAAATCCCCGAGCTGGTCGCCCGCAAGGCACGAACATCCGGTTAACTTGTATGTAAACGCCTTCTCGCCGGGCATCCCGGAGCCCGTAACGGCGGGCCTGTAGGGCATCTCGAGGCAGTCCGGCATGTGCGCGCTGATGGACACGTTCAGGATGGCGATGTCGACTTCGTTGTGCACGATATCCTCGACCGTCGTCACCAGTTCGCCGGTCTGCCAGCCGACCGCTTCCCCCGGTTCCATGATAACCTCGACTCCCGGATGGCGTTCCATGAACCCCTTGAGGATGCGCACGAGTTCGTCCCTGTGGTAATCCTTGCGGGTAATGTGGTGGCCGCCGCCGAAGTTCACCCACTTCATGCGGTCGATGTACTTGCCGAAGTGCTTCTCGAAAGCAGCGAGCACGCCTTCGAGCGCGTCGGCGTCCTGCTCGCACAGGGCATGGAAGTGCAGCCCCTCGATCCCGTCCAGCAGTTCGGGCTTGAATTCGGCTTCGGTTACCCCGAGCCTCGAGTGCTTGCCGCACGGGTTGTAGATATCGGTCTCGACTGTGGAAAATTCCGGGTTTACGCGTATGCCCGCGCTGACGCCCGCCCTGAGGGTCTTTTCCTTGAACCGCGCCCACTGGCTAAAACTGTTGAAGCTGATGTGGTCGGCAAGCGAGAGAATCTCGTCGATTTCGTCGTCGGAATACACCGGCGCAAACACGTGCACCTGCTTGTTCATTTCCTCGCGGGCGAGGCGCGCCTCGTTCAGGCTCGAAGCCGTGGCTCCGGCAAGGTACTTCCCGATGAGGGGGAATGACCGCCAGAAACTGTACCCCTTGAGGGCGCAGATGATGTGGACTCCGGTCTTTTTCTGGATATCGTCCAGAATTTCCATGTTTTTTACGAGTCTTTTTTCGTCCAGGACGAAGCAGGGGCTGGGTACTTGGGTGTAATCGAGCATGCCACAAATATAAAATTGTTGCCTTATTTTGTGTAGTATGCTTTTTTATGCCGTTTTTTTGTGATTTTGGTGGTCATTTTTCCAAACCTTTAACTAAATTTAAAGCGATGATTTTGTCTATACATAAGTGCTTTTTCGCAGCGTTCGTATCCCTTGCTTTTGCTGGGGTGTCTTTTGCTCAACAACCTGTCGATTCCGTCGTCGCATCCCGTGGGGCGCAGGCGACCCTCGACGAAATGATTCAGCACAAGCTGGATTCCTTGAACTCCGCTAACCAGTCCAGCGCCCCGAAGGCCAATACCGATAGCCTTGCGAAGGCGAAGGCCGACAGCGTGCGCAAGATGATCCAGGCGGGCAAGTATGTCCAGCGTGCCAAGTACGACAAGAGTAACTTCGACCACTGGAAGGTCGATACGCTTTTCCAGAAGAAGGTCAAGGACCAGGTCAACGGCGTGTGGCGTACTCCTATCGTTGCCCACGGCCATGCCTTCCGCGATGCCGAACTCCAGTTCAACATGAACGATACGCTTACGGGTGCCACACGCACCTATGCGTCCGCCGACCGCTACCAGAAGACGGGTGACTACGCTTACAAGGCCCGTTACCGCTTCGACAACGATTCTTCCATGGTGACCCGCGAAGTCTTCCGCGACCGTCAGGTCATCCGCTGGGACTACGTGACCTTCAAGATTGCGGGCGATACGCTCAAGCACAACCTGAAAAAGCTCGAGTTCCGCGACCTGAACGACAACTGGCTCAATGCTCTCCAGGGCTTCGAGAATGTTCCTCCCGAGAACTACATTCGCGACCAGAAGGAAACCGAAAAGCTCAAGAAGCAGGACCAGGCTAGCGCCAAATCCAAGAAATAAGGACCGCTCATGCGGCGTAACCTGATTTGTTTCGGAACGCTATTTATTGGCGTTCTGGTTCTTTTTGCTTGGACCTTGGTGTCCGGTCCGGTCGACGTTTCCCTTTCCGACCTTGCCGTTGCGCTGCTTAGCCCCGACAGGGCGGAACCCTTCCATGCGAAAATCCTGTGGGAACTGCGGTTCCCGCGTGCGCTCGCAGCCGTACTTGCGGGTGCGTCGCTCTCCGTTTCGGGCCTCTGCCTGCAGACCGTTTTCCGTAACCCGCTGTGCGGCCCCTACGTGCTCGGCATCAGCAGCGGGGCGAGTCTCGGGGTGGCGCTTGCCCTCCTTGCCGGTTTCGGGTTCGGCGCGTTCGGCGTGCTCGGGGCGGCATCGCTCGGGGCAATACTCGTGACGCAGGTGGTATTGGTCCTCGCCTCGAGGTTCAAGAATGCGTCGGTGCTCCTTGTGGCGGGGCTCATGGTCGGCTACTTCGTGAACGCGCTTGTGAACGTGCTCGTGGCAGGCGCCGATGCGGAAAGCCTGCAGGCTTACGTGTCGTGGGGGCTTGGCGGGTTTACGCGCCTTACGCTCCCGGCTGTTCCCGGGTTCATTGCCGCGAGTGCGGTGGGGCTTGCGCTCGTGCTTGTCTCGATGCGGTACCTGAATGTGGTCCGCATGGGCGACGACTTTGCACGCGGGCTGGGCGTTGCCGTGCGCCGTTCCCGCATATTGGTGCTGCTCGGGTCGAGCATCCTCGCGGGTGCAACTACCGCCTACTGCGGCCCCGTGGCGTTTATCGGTATCGCCGTCCCGCACCTGGCCTTCATGGTTTTCCGCACCACGAACCACCGCATTCTTTTGCCGGGTGTTTCGCTGTGCGGTGCGTTCCTCGCGCTGCTCGCGGGCCTGTTCCCGGTATCTATCCCGCTCAATGCGGTGCTGAGCATCGTGGGCGTTCCTGTTATTTTGTATGTACTCCTGAAAGGCAGTAACCGCGGAGGTGCGCTATGAGCGTGATTCTCGAGGCCAAGGCCCTACAGTTCGGGTATGCGGCGGGCCAGCCGTTTTCGCGTGCTTTTGACTTCGCGCTCGATGCGGGCGAGGTCGTTGCCCTGATGGGCGAGAACGGTTGCGGAAAGAGCACGCTGCTCAAGACATTTGCGGGGATGCTCGCGCCGCTTGCAGGCAGTGTCGCGATACAGGGCCGCGACGTTCATGACCGCGAGAAGGGCTACACCCTGCAGGAACTCTCGAAGCAGGTGACGCTCATGCGCATGAACATGGCACCACCCGACCGCATGACGGTGCAGGAATTCGTGAGCCTCGGGCGTACCCCCTATGCGGGCGTGTTCGACGGGCGTTCCGCCGAAGATGAATCGATTATCGAGCAATCCATGGAATCGCTCGACGTGAAGCGCTTTGCGGGCCGTGCGGTCTGCGAACTGAGCGATGGCGAGCGCACCCGCGTGTACCTTGCCGAGGCGATTGCGCAGAGCGTGAACGTGCTCCTGCTCGACGAGCCGAATGCGTTTTTGGATATTCCCCGCAGCCACGCGCTGTTCCGTACGTTGCGTTCCCTTGCCGCCTCGCGCGGGATGGGAATTGTGGTCTCGACGCATTCGGTGGAATATGCGCTCCGGTATGCCGACCGCATCATGGTAATCGATGGTGGGGAAGTGAAGGTCGCCGCAGCAGGTTCTGCCGAACAGAGCGGCCTTCTGGACTGGGCCCGCGCGGACTAGCGCAGTTCCTTGATGTTTACGCCGAGGCGGGAAAGCCTGTTGTAGAGCGTGGTGCGCAACATCCCGAGCTTTTCGGCCGCAAGGCTGACCGACCCGCCGCATTCGTGAATCTTTGATTTCAGGAAGGCGATTTCTTGCTGTTGCTGCATTTGCTGGAACGCATCGTAGCTCTTGATGCCCGTAGTGGCGATGCCCTGGCTTTGGTATTGCGGGTGCGAGGCCATTTCCTCGATTTGCAGGTCGTCTGCCGTAATGATTCCCGGATTGGTAAAGCAGAGCGTGCGTTGGATAACGTTTTCGAGCTCGCGTATGTTTCCGGGCCAGTCGTGGTTCCGCAGTTTTTCGATAGCATCGGGCGAGAGCGTGTAGGGCTCACCTGCGGGGGCGTACTGCTTTATGAAATACTTCGCGATATCTTCTACGTCTTCCTTGCGTTCGCGCAGGGGGGAGATATGCACGGGAATCACGTTCAGGCGATAGAACAGGTCTTCGCGGAAACGTTTCTCGAATATTTCTTCGCGCAGGTCGCGGTTCGTTGCCGCGATTATGCGCACGTCGATATGGCGGGTCTTGTTTGCGCCAATCGGGCGAATTTCCTTGTTCTGGATAACGCGCAGCAGTTTCACCTGGGCGTGCAGGGGCATGTCGCCGATTTCGTCCAGGAATATGGCACCGCCGTTCGCGTCTTCAAAGAGCCCGATGCGTTCGTTCTGCGCTCCGGTAAACGCGCCCCGCGTATGCCCGAAGAGCTCGCTCTCGAATAGCGTCTCGGGAATGGCGCTGCAGTTCACCACCACGAACTTGTCGTACATGCAGGCGATGGCCTTTGCCACCAGGTCCTTGCCGACGCCGGATTCGCCCTGGATGAGCACCGGGCCCGAACTCAGGATGGCGCGTTCGACCGTCTTGCGGAGGGCCTGCATCGATTCGCTCTTGCCCACGAGGTGGCTCATGCGCTCGTTGAAGATTTGACGTGCCTTCTGGATTTCCTTGAGGCGGGCAATCTTGCTCATCAGGTGAAGCCGGAGCGATTCCACCGAGAGAAAAATGTCGTAGAGGTTGCCGGGAATGCCGCCGTATTCTTCCGGGTTTTCGGCGTAGGCGAGAATCATGGTATCGGGGCTAGTCGTGCGTATGCGGGTAAGCGCCGCGGTACTTTCGCCCCCGAAGGAATCCATGTCCCAGATGACGATAGGGGAGAGCCGCGCCGGAATGGAAGTTTCGGAGTGAGTCTCTACCGAGTAGTCTACGGAAGAAAGAACGTCCTGTATGAACGAGGACGTTGCTGTATCTTGCGAGAAAAGGTCAATCGAGGACATGGGTAATGGATCAGGTCACTAGTCATTGGTCAATGGTCATTGGCTTTTTCATAATCGCGGCTACGCCAACTAATAACTAATGACCAATGACTAACAACTAATTATTTTCCCAGTTCCTTACTGCGTTCGGTACCGGCGACTACGGCCTTGATGAGGCTAGAGCGGAAGGCACCCTCTTCGAGGGCATCCACGCCTGCAATTGTCGTGCCGGCGGGCGAGCAGACCATCGCGCAGAGGTCGCTCGGGCTCTTGCCCGACTGCTTCACGAGTTCGACGCTGCCTTCGATGGTCCCGAGGGCGAGCTTGAGGGCCACATCGCGGGTTAAACCGGCTTTTACGCCACCGCGGGTAAGGCCTTCGATAAACTCAAATACGTAGGCGGGGGCACTACCGGAAAGTCCGGTGACGGCGTCCATGAGGCTTTCGGCGACGCGGCAGGTGACCCCGATGTTCCCGAAGATTTCTTCGGCAGCCTTGAGGGTCGCCTCGTTGACGCCGTCCGTCGCGAGCGCGACGGTGCCCTTGCCGACAGTGAGCGGCAGGTTCGGCATCACGCGGAGCACCTGGTTCTTTGCGCCGAGAACTTCGGTGAGGTTCTTGCGGGCGACACCCGCCATGATGCTCACGAAAGTCTTGACGCCCTTGATGGCCTTGACGGCGTTCTTCCATTCCGGTGCGACGAGCTTGAAAATCTGCGGCTTAACGCAGAGGAAGGTAATGTCTGCCTTCTTGACGCCTTCCGCGAAGTTCTTCACGCGGACGCAGCCGAGTGCGCTTACCGCAGCCGCGGCAGCATCGCTCGGGTCAAAGAAGAAGATGGACTTGGGGTCAACTTTCGCATTCAGGAGCCCGCGCAGGATTGCGCCGCCCATGTTGCCCGTGCCCGCAAAGAAAATTTTCTGGTTCATATCAATAATCCTTTAAAAATTATCAATCATCAATTATCAATTATCAATTAATTATCATCCATTCATGGACGTGAGGAAGTCGCGGTTCGTCTCGAACATCTTGAGCTTGTCGCGCATGAATTCCATGATTTCGACGGTAGTCATATCCTGCAGGTAGCGGCGCAGCACCCAGACGCGGCGCAGTTCCTCGTCGCTAAGCAGCAGTTCTTCCTTGCGGGTTCCGGACTTGAAGATATCGATGGCCGGCCAGATGCGCTTTTCGGCGATGCGGCGGTCGAGCACGAGTTCCATGTTGCCCGTACCCTTGAATTCTTCGAAAATCACTTCGTCCATGCGGCTGCCGGTCTCGATGAGGGCCGTACCGATGATGGTGAGGGAGCCGCCGTTCTCGATCTTGCGGGCAGCACCGAAGAAGCGCTTGGGGCGCTGCATGGCGTTCGCGTCCACACCGCCGGAGAGAATCTTGCCGGAATGCGGAATCACGACGTTGTTCGCGCGGGCGAAGCGCGTGATGGAGTCGAGCAAAATCACCACGTCGTTGCCGTGTTCCACGAGGCGCTTTGCCTTCTCGAGGACCATGTCGGCCACCTTGATGTGGCGCTCGGGCGGTTCGTCGAACGTAGAGGCGAGCACTTCGGCCTGGATGTTCTTGCCGGCGTTTGCCGCATCGATCTTGAGACGGTCGATGAGCTTCCTCATTTCGGTCACTTCTTCGGGACGTTCGTCAATCAGGAGCACCATGAGCTTCACCTCGGGGTGGTTCACGGTGAGCGCCTGCGTCACGTTCTGGAGCAAAACCGTCTTACCGGTGCGCGGGGGAGCGAGGATAATGCTGCGCTGGCCCTTGCCGATGGGGGTAAAGAGGTTCATGATGCGCGTGCTGAATTCGTCCTTCTTCCATTCCAGATTGAGTTTTTCGATCGGGTGGATGGGGGTGAGGTATTCGAATGCGACGCGGCGCTTCGTCTTCTCGGGCGGTTCGAAGTTCACCGTGTCGATGCGCATCAGGGCAAAGTACTTCTCGCCTTCGCGCGGCTGGCGCACCTGGCCCGTGATGGTGTCGCCCATCTTGAGGTCGTAACGGCGGATGATGTTCCTGCTGATGTAGATGTCGTCGGGGCCGGCGAGGTAGTTGTGGTCGGGGTTACGCAGGAACCCGTGGCCGCCTTCCGGAATAATCTCGAGTACGCCTTCCGTGTAGATGGGGGTCTCCTCGCCACCGGTAGAAGAAAGGATGCTGTACACGAGCGCCTGCTTGCGCATCTTCTTGCAGTCTTCGATGCCGAGTTCTTCGGCGCGCTGCTGCAGTTCGAACATCGGAAGCCCGCGGAGTTCGCGCCACTTAGCCTTTGCGGCCGCCACTACTTCGGGAGGCGGCGGGGGCAGCTGGATGCTCTCGTCGATAAAGTCGTCTTGCGGGAGGTTCCTGTTGTGGCGGTTCTTGTTCTTGTTGAACTTGTTGAACTTGCCATTGTTGTTGAACTTGCCGTTGTTATTGTAGTTCCCGTTATTGTTGAACTTCCCGCCGTTCTGTCCGTTGTTTTGGCCATTATTCTGACCGTTATTCTGGCCATTGTTCTGCGGGTTGTTCTGGCCGCCCTGCTGCTGGGCCTGCTTGTTTTCGCCGTTCTGCGGGGCATCTGCCGGGGCTGCGGGCGCATTGTTCTGCGGGGCGTTTTCACTAGACGGTTCGGCCTGAGCCTTTGTTTCTGCCTGGACCGGATTATCGTTCTTTTCCGTACGTTCTTTTTTTACCGGAGCCGCTTCCTGTGCGGGGGCTTCGGCAGCCACGTTCGGGGCATCGTCTCCCTTGGCCTTCTTGGCGGGGCGTCCACGGCGCTTGGGGGCACCTTCTGCCGCGTCTACGCCCGGAATGGGTGCAGCGAGGTCGCCAAGTTTTTCATAGTCGATAGATTTGTCCAGGTCGATGGTATCGGAAAGTAATTTCGGTTCGTCTTGAACCTTCTTTGTTCTAGGCACTCTACGTTCCTTTGTCTAGTTGTTTTTATGGGAAATTGTGAAATGATAAACTGTTTAACGAGAAAAAAGGGAGATAAAAATCCCTTTGCTGAAATATTTATGGGAATATTCGATTCCCTCAGGAATCACGTATAAAATATAAAAAATTGAAAAGTCTGTCAAAAAAATTGCCTTCTGTGCGGTATTTTTTTTGTAAAATCGTCAAGTTTTCAAGAAATTCCATAAAAAACACATTTTTTGCTCCAGAATGTCAGTAAATTGACACCTTGAAAAAACTATATTGGGGTCGTGGATTCATTAAACCGCGTATTTATTGCTTTGGGTTCAAATCTCGCTCCCCGGTATGCAAGACTTGCCGAGGGGCGCGATATGCTGTCCCGTATTTCCTCGGGAGGCTGGCTCGAAAGTCCTATATACGAAACTCCGCCTGTAGGCCCAGAAGGCCAGGGCCCGTACTTTAACCAGGTGGTGAGTTTCTGGTACGACGGTGAACCGAAGCGCCTGCTCCATTACTTGAAGGGTGCGGAACTCGTGCTCGGGCGTAAACCCCGCGGGCACTGGAATTCACGCGAAATCGATTTGGACCTGCTCTATTTCGGGAACAGGGTCATGGCTGGCCGACCGACCATCCCGCATGTAGAAATCCCCAATAGACAGTTTGTGCTTGTACCGTTGAACGACATCGCACCCGACTGGGTGGACCCGTTGAGCAACGTTACCGTGAAGGACTTGCTTGCGCAGCTTTTGGAAAAGGAATCGAAGATTCCGTTCCGGACCATAACCGCGGAGGAACCCTAATGCTGACCGAAAAAGGTGTACATTTTCTCGCCATAGAAGGCGTCATCGGGGCAGGGAAGACCTCCCTCGCGCGGATTATCGCCGAACGCTGGAACGGACTCTGCATCGAGGAAAACTTCGACGAGAACCCGTTCCTCGAGAAGTTCTACGAGAATCCGGAGCCCTACGCGTTCCAGACCCAGCTGTTCTTCTTGCTCGACCGCCACAAGCAGTTGCAGAACTACGCCATGCAGAGCGACCTGTTCCACGACCTTATCGTGAGCGACTACACCTACGACAAGGACGCCATATTTGCGGCCCAGAACCTTTCGGACAGCGAGTTCGCGATGTACGAGCAGATATCCAGGACGCTCGACCGCGACGTGCCGAGGCCCGACCTGGTGGTTTACCTGCAGGCGAGCATCCCCACGCTGTTAAACCGTATCAAGATGCGCGGTCGCCCGATGGAAAGGAACATCGAGGGCAACTACTTGAAAGATCTCCAGAGCAGGTTCGACCTGCATTTCTGGCATTACCCGTACGCGCCGGTGCTTATCATTAACACCGACCACATAGACTTTGTCCACAACGAGAACCATCTGAAGCTTGTTTTAGATGCTATCGCAGCCTGCCCACAGCAGACGACTTACTTTGTCCCAGAAGGAAATTAAGAAGGTTATATGCAAATCATCAAGTCAATTGAATCTCTGCGCGAAACACTCAAGCCGTTTCAGAAGGAGGGAAAGAAAGTCGGTCTTGTCCCTACCATGGGGGCGCTACACGATGGCCACGGTGCCCTTATCAAGGCTTCCGTGAAAGATTGCGACATTACGGTTGTCAGCGTGTTTTTGAACCCGATTCAGTTCGGCAGGAATGAGGATTTGGACAAGTACCCCAAGAGGCTCGAGGCCGACGCGAATTTCGCTGCCTCGCTCGGGGCGGATTATGTTTTTGCACCGAGTGTAGCCGAGATGTACCCGAACGGTGACCCGCTCACGCTTGTCCGCAACGAGTCGCTCGAATGCCTTTACTGCGGTGCCTACAGGCCCGGGCATTTCCGCGGCGTGTTGACCGTCGTTTCCAAGCTTTTCTTGATCAGCAAGGCGAATCACGCCTATTTCGGCGAGAAGGACTACCAGCAGCTCTTCCTTATCGAGCGCATGGTGAAGGACCTGAACTTCGATATCGAGATTCACCGCGTGCCTATCGTGCGTGAATCTACAGGCCTTGCGATGTCTAGCCGTAACGAGTACCTTTCTGTTGACGAACGCAAGCAGGCACTCGCCATTTCGCGCGGCCTGAACGAGGCGAAGGAAGCCTACCTTGCCGGCGAAAGGGGAGTGTCGAAACTCCGCGATATCGTGGTGAAGTCGATTGTGCTGAGCCGCGGCCAGGTGCAGTTCGTGGAAATCGTGAACCAGAATGACTTGCAGAAGTATTCGGGCGTGCTCAAGCCGACCGACAAGGTCGTCGTGCTCGTCGCCGCCTTCTTCGGCAAGACACGACTCATCGATAACATTGAATTCAACTGACACGCAGTGTCATACCGAAGCATTGCGTAGCAAGGCAAGAGTATCCATATAATATGGATACTTTGTTTTTGTTGCGCTAAATGGATACCCTTGTGCCTTCGGCACTTCGGTATGACGTTTTTATAAGCACCGCTAGGTGCCCACGCACAAACACGCTAGAAGCGGTTTAATTTTTAACCTGCTTCTCGTCGAAGGCCGCAGGGACTAACAGTGGTAAGCGACCGTTCGCGTTACACTTTGGTTTTTATACTCAGTATAACGCTCACTCCCACCTAAAGGTGGCCATGTACACTAAGGCAACAAGTTGCCAAGTGTCCAAAGGTCGCCACCACACCTCGTTAATACGAGGTGCTTGTGACTCACGGCCTTCGTCAGCGCCCGAATTCTGTAGTTTACTGCTACAAACTATTTTCTGCCAGAGCAATCTATTGTTTTTTTGCGTAGAGGATTGCTTCGCAAAGCGAACACTGGAACGAAGTGATTGTGTGAGCGTGCGAAGTAATCCTTGAAGCAAACTAACTATTTACTTGTCGCGGTAAACACACCGTCCCATTCCTCGCCAGGCTTGACAGGCGGGTTTTCCCTGTACGTCTTGCAGCGCTCGATATACACGAGGCTCGGGCAGCTCTTGCTTCCCGGGTCGCGTTCGGGCAGGTGCGGCTCGTAATCCAGGCACTGCGTAAACAGTTCGATGGCCTTGTCCCATTCCATGGCGAGGTATGCCGCACGTGCCTGTTCCCAGATTTCCACGAGTTTGAGGAGAGTTTCCTCGTTCTCGCAGCCGGTCTTGGAGAGCAGTTCGAATGTCTTGACAGGCTGGCTCTTACCCACCACGCGGATAGTGTCGAGCGAGCGGTAAATAAACAGGCCCGGTTCCAGGTGCTTCTGCGTGTCTTCACTAATTTGTATGTACGCGCCGTACTGCTTGGCCGCACTCTCGAGTCGTGCGGCGAGGTTCACGGCGTCGCCCATCATGGTGTAGTTCTTGCGCATGGTAGAACCCATGTTACCCGTCACTATGTCGCCCGAGTTGATACCGATGCGCATGTGCATATCGTGCACCACCTTCGGCCACTTGTCGCCTTCGCTGGCCCACTTTTTACGGAGCTTCATGAGTTTGCTCTGCATGTCGCAGGCGGCGCTACAGGCGCTCTGGGCGTGGTTCTCGAGGGGCATCGGTGCACCGAAGAATGCAATGATGGCGTCACCTTCGTACTTGTCTAGCGTACCCTTGTTGCTCAGTAGCGTGTCGGTCATTGCCGTCAGGTATTCGTTCAACAGGTCCACGAGTCGGCTCGGGTCGCCAATCTTTTCGGAGAACGTGGAGAAGCTTGCGATATCGGTAAAGTATGCGGTGATGTTCGATTTTTCGCCACCGAGGGTCGGCATAATCTCGTTGTTCACCATTTCGTCGATCAGTTCAGGCGAAATATACTGCTTGAACGCGTTGTCGAGGAATCGCTTTTCCTTGTTTTCGTAGTAGAACTGCACAATCAATGCGGCGATGTTCGTGAGCAGCATGGCGAGCAGTTGCTTGGAAACGCCGATGTAGAGGCCGTCCTGGAAGTAGCGGAACGCGATGAATGCATACAGGCCCATGAGAATCATCGAAATTGCAATCGATATGTAGCTCTTGATGAAGAGGCCGAGCAACATGCAGAGGATGGCGAGCAGGATTACAATGACCTGCTGGTGTTTTTCGGCGAGGTTCACAATATAGTTGTCGTTCAGGATATTCTGGATGATAGTCGCGTGTATGAGCACCGCCGGGTTGTTTTCTTCGTGAGGACCCGGCACAAAGTCGAACAGGGCAGGAGCGGCAGAACCGAGGATGAAAACCTTGCCCTGGAACATCGCCTGGTCGTGACGGTTCATGGTCACGTCGTAGTAGGAGAGGTGCTGGAACGGGCGGCTTTCCTTGTCGGTATTGAAACGCCCGATGTAGTTCACGAGGTAGCGGCCGTAGTTGTCGATAGGCACGCGCTTTACGGGGCCAAAGCGGAATTCTTCGCCGGACTTCAGGTTATCCACCTTCTCGTTCGGGGCGTTCATAATATCGCGGATGACCTTGTCGGTCAAGATGACGAGGCTAGATTTCCATTTTTTTTCGGCCTTGTCGTAGCGCACGTCCATGTCGATGGAAAGGTGCTTGGGTTCGTTTTCGGGGAGAACCTTGAGAGAATCCCTGAAGAACCGCAGCGTGTTGAGCGTGGAGGGGACTATGTTGAATTCCTCCTCGCTTTTTGCGTCGGTCACGAGGAACAGATTGTTGATTTCTGCATCTTCCTCGTGGGTAATGGAAACCCCTTCGAACACTTCGAGCGTTTCGCCTTCCGGAATGGCGAGGAGGGAATCCCCGTCAATCTTGTCGGCAATATTCAAAAGCAGTTCAGAAACATCCTCGTCGAGCGCCTGCCCGTCAAAGAGCGAAATCTGGATTTTCCCGTCGCTGTTCTTTTTCGCGATAAGTTTCTTGGATATATCGATGATTTCGTCTGTCGCAATCTGCTGGGCGTCCTTGTTCTTGAGGAACTTGCGCAGTTCGGTGAACATCGGGTAACTGAACTGCGGGAAAGTCGTGTGGAATATGCCCGTGGAATCGCGGTAGATGCCGAAGGGCTTGCCGAGCTCGATGTATTGCCCCATCTTGATTTTAACGTCTTTTGGGTCGAGGTGGAACAGGTGCATCACCGTCATGAGCGACATGGTGGAGTACACGCGGCTCGGGACATCGGGATAGGCGTAGGGGTTCGGGAAGCGGTAGAGCATCGACACGTGACGCACCACGCCGTCATCGTCGGGGTAGGCGTTCACGGAACCCATGCGGGCGCCGGCCCGGGCAAGTTCGGGATAGATGTTGTCGAGGAGCGTCTTGGGTTCAACGTGGGTGATGGAATCAACCTGCGAGTTGTCGAACGTGGAACTGAACCCGAGTTCCTCGGCGCGCTCATAGGTGGCAAGCTTTTCCCATACGGACTTGTGGCTGAACGAGGTCGAGTCGTCCATCATGAAGCACACGATGGCGTTCCCGCTCTCCTTGATGTCCTTGATCATGAGGGAGTCGAAGTTGTAGTGCGAACGGATGTCCGAAAACAGCGTGTCCCAGGGCTTTGTGGAATCGAGAGAGTTCAAGATGCCAATCGTCTGCTCGGCTTTTTTTTGCCCGAAGTCCGCGCTCTTGAACAGAATATCGAAGCCGATTGCCGACGCTCCGCCCTCGCTCAGGTTCTTGATGACGTTTGCATGGATGGAACGGTCCCACTCGTTGTAGTTGCCCAGTTTCGTAAGCGCGTTCTCGTCGATATCGACAATCATGATGTTGGGCTCGAAGCTGTGGCTCATCGAGACCTTGCCATCCTTTTCCAGCTTTTCGAATGTCTTGCCGGTCTTTATCTTGAAGAACTGGTCGTAGAAAATGTTCTCCATGTCCTGCGCCGCCGTCTTCGTGACGTCGATGTAGGGGTCCTGCGAATTTCCGAGGAGGAGTATGAGAAAGACAAGTATACTTGTAATCGCCGTACCGACGAGAATCTTCTTAATCTTTTTCAATATTTTTTTATTCATGTAATCAAGTATAACAAAAGAATAAAATGTATATTTCCGAAGGTATTGCCCCAGGAGCGCATTTTGGCTGCACAAAAAAAGAAATCCTCTAAAAAAACAAGTACTAAATCGAAGGGAAAGTCCCCTGTTGAACCCGAAACCCCGTTTATCGCCCTGCTTGCGGGCTGGTTCTTGGTTGCTTTTGGCGTAATCCTCTTGCTCGGGTGCGTCAGTTCGGTGTATAGCGGCTCGGACGGGAACTGGCTTGGCCCTTATCTCGGCAAGCTGATTCCCGACTTTTTCTGTTTCGTTTTCGGCAAGCTCCCGGTTGTAGCCTTTATTGCAGGCCTTGTGCTTTGGGGACTCTTCGTCGCCATCCGTTCCGTGCGCCCGCATATACTGAGTTTCGCGATTGGCTGCACCCTGCTTACGCTCGACCTTTCGTGCCTCATGGCGCTCAAGACCTACGGCCTGGCTCAAGTCGGCCGCGATGTGATGATGATGAACGGTGGCATCGTGGGTCAGTTCTTCTGCCAGAACATCGCTATCCCCGTGTTCGGGAAGGTCTCGTTCGTAGCGCCGCTCCTGCTGCTCCTTACGGTGCTCGTGCTCATTCTTGTGCTCTCGTTCGGGCTTCGTCCGCGCCACTTTGCGTTTATCGCAAGCGGGACGCGCTGGTTTGTGGGCCTGTTCCGCAAAAAGCAGGAAGAAAGCGAGGATGGCGACGAGCCGGAAGAAACCGACGTGGAACCCTCGAAGCCTCTGCGCCGCGGAATTTCACTGATAGACGACGACACGCTCTTCCGTGAACCCGACGGCTACAAGATCAAGCGCCGCGGTGAACTGAAGCCCTTTAGCGCACGCAAGAACTGGATGGATTCTCCCTTGATGGATCGCGGGGACGAGGCCGGTTCGGGCGAAACGACAATTGCACCGATGATGAATGCTACGATGCCGGCTGCACCCGCAAGGACCATGGCTCCGGCAGAAACGGCCGCGCCGGACCTGTCGGGCGAGGATCCCGAAATCTTGCGCTTGGAACAGCAACTGCGCGATAACTACCGCAACATGAGCGCACTGGAAATCAAGGATATCAAGGACAAGATTGCGGAAATCCGCCGTGCCCGCGAAGAAATCAAGTGGGAAAACGAGCGCAAGGGCAACCTCGTGGTGAAGGGTGCCGTGCGCGGACAGCCCGGCGATGAGCCTGCAGGCCGCCCGGCTGCCGCTCCGGAAGACGCTACTGTTGCCGCGGGCGCAGCCTCCGAACCGACGCTTGTCGCGGGAGCCAGGACGACCCAGGCGAATGGAACTATCGGCGGGTTCCCGGGTAGTGAATCCCCGGATGAAGATGCGACTGCGGGTGGCTTTGATTCTACGGCATCGGGAAGCACGGAGGGCGAATCTGCGGACGATGACACGTTTATGCCCGAGATTGTCACGAGCGACGATGTGGAACGCGACCCGACCATGGGGCAGGACCCGAGCTACGTGGCCCCGAACCAGATTGGTACATCTTCTTCGGGCAATACGACCGTGGGCGGTGCCGCGAACGGGATTCCGCAGCCTGACCCGACGGTGCATTACGACCCGTACCGCATTCCGACGGTGGACGAGATTCTCGACGCGCACGACCCGCAGCCTGCGGACTACACCGTGGAAGAACTCAATGCGATTGGCCGCATGCTCGAGGAAAAGCTCGAGAACTTCAAGGTGAAGGGGAAGGTGGTCGGCTGCGAGACCGGCCCCGTGATTACGCGCTTCGAGGTGGAACCGGGCCCGGGCGTGAAGGTAAGCCAGTTCAGCGCGCTGCAAGATGACCTCGCGATGGCCCTGAAGGCGGTCTCTATCCGCATCCTCGCGCCGATTCCTGGAAAGGGAGCCGTGGGCATTGAAATCCCGAACCGCAAGATGCAAACCATCTTCGGGCGCGACATCTTCGAGAGCGAGGCCTTCAAGCCCACGCCGGACAAGATTATCATGGCCCTCGGTAAGGATATCTCCGGCGAGCCGTTTACGATGGACCTGGCGAAGGCCCCGCACCTGATGATTGCGGGCCAGACCGGTTCCGGTAAATCCGTGTGCATTAACGCCCTCATGGCGAGCATGCTTTTGAGCAAGACTCCCGATGAACTCCGCATGATTCTCGTGGACCCGAAGGCGGTGGAACTCAAGATGTACGAGAACATTCCGCACCTGCTCGCTCCCGTGATTACCAAGCCCGAAGTCGCTATCCAGGCGCTGCAATGGCTTTGCTACGAGATGGACCGCCGTACCGAAGTGCTCGCGAAGGCGAAGGTGCGTAACCTCAACGGCTTTAACGAGAAGTTCGATGCGGGCCTGCTCCCCGAAGACGTGCCCGATACGGACCGCGGCCACCGCATGGCGTTTATCGTCGTGATTATCGACGAAATGGCAGACCTCATGATGGTCGCCGGGAAGGAAATCGAGAAGAACGTGAGCCGCCTTGCCGCAAAGGCGCGCGCCGTGGGTATCCACTTGGTGCTTGCAACCCAGCGCCCGTCGGTGAAGGTGATTACCGGTAACATCAAGGCGAACCTGCCGACGCGTATCAGCTTCAAGGTGGCCTCCCAGGTGGATGCGCGTACCGTGATGGACCACGCCGGTGCCGAGAAACTGCTTGGCCGCGGCGATATGCTGTTCAAGGCGGTGAATGCACCCGACCCGGTGCGCGTACACGGTGCATTCCTGAGCGACGAGGAAGCGGAAAAACTTGCCGATGCCTGTAGCAACCAGAACGTCTGTTACCCGCAGCTCGAGACCTTCGAGGTCGAGGAAGCGGGCGGGGAAGGCGATGACGAAGAAGGCAATGCCGCCATGAACGAGAAGAAGGACAAGCTCCTGTTCGAAGTGGCCAAGTGGGCCATTGAATGCGGGAACGGTCTTTCTACTTCTGCCGTGCAGCGCCACTTCAGCGTGGGTTACAGCCGTGCGGGCAAGATTGTGGACCAGCTTTACGGTATGGGCCTGTGCGCCCGCAGTACAGGCAATTCCAAGCCCCGCGCGATGCTCATCGGCATGGACGAACTCATGCAACTCGAACGCTCCGGCGCGTTTAGGTAGCAACTATTGACTAATGACTATTGACCAATGACTATGAAAGAATTTGCTCCCGCTAAAATCAATCTTTTTCTCGATGTCATCCGCAAGCGTGAGGACGGCTATCACGACCTGGGAACGGTTTTCCAGACGGTAGATGTCGGCGATACGCTTGAATTCAGCGCCCGCGACGACGGAGAAATCCACCTGGAGTACAGCAACCCGCAGGAATACCCCGTGGAATCGGACCTCGTGTACAAGGCGGCGGTCGCACTGCGTTCGCATGTGGGCAACAACGACCTGGGTGCGGATATCTTTTTGGACAAGATAATGCCGCTCGGTGCAGGCCTTGGCGGTGGTTCCGCCGATGCAGCAGCGGCGCTCCGCGCGCTGAACCGCCTCTGGGAGTTGCGCTTGCCGCCTGCGGAACTGGAACGCATCGGGGCAAAGCTCGGGGCCGACGTTCCCTTCCTGGTCAGAGGCGGCACGGCTTTCGCCGAGGGCATCGGCGAACGTTTGTCGTTTATCTCCCCGTTAGACCTGCCTGCGGGCGAGGTGTTGCTTATCGCGACCCCGCACGACAGCGTCCCCACCAAGGATGCCTATGCGGGTGTCCCCAAGTCCGGGCCTGACCGCTGGGAAGGCTACAAGCTCGCATGGGAAACGGCTTCCGATGCGGAACGTTCTTTCGGCGGGCCGCTGCTCGATTCAGGTGCGTTCTTCAATGCGTTCGAGGTTTCCGTATTCCCGAAGCACCCGCTGGTGGGTGCGATGAAGGACAAGTTCTTGGACCTCGGGGCGAGGGTCGCCCTCATGAGCGGCTCCGGCGCATCGGTCTTCGGAATATTTGCCGACAGGACCACCGCCGAAACCGCCGCCGAAACCCTCAAGGCATACTCCCGCTACATCGCCCTCACCAAATTCTGGCACACGTAGTGGGCTCGCGGGGGCCCCTCCCGCAGCAGTTCTTACCCCTAAAAAAGAATTATATACCCTAAAAAAGCCTATTCCCTTTAAAAATTTCGCGAAATTTTTTATATTTGCGCCACCATTGGGGTATCGTCAAGTGGTAAGACAACGGATTTTGATTCCGTTATTCGTTGGTTCGAATCCAGCTACCCCAATGAACTTTTTAACATTCAAACTCAAATTGGAGTAAAAAATGGAACTCACAAAACTCGCAGCAACCTCGAGAGTGCTAGGCAAGAGCCGCGACAACGCCCGCCTTCGTAAGGCTGGCCAGATTCCGGCCGTCTATTATGGTAAGGGTCAGGAGTCTGTGAATATCAGCGTCAGCGCTATTGATGTTCGCAAGGTTCTCGCCCCGGGCAAGCGTTACACCCTTCTCGACCTCGAGATCGACGGCAAGGCCGGCAATCCCGCAGTCATCTACAACTACCAGAAGGATGCCATCACGCAGGCGATTACCCACATCGACTTCATCAAGATCAGCGACGACTCCAAGATCAAGGTCCGCGTTCCGGTGAAGCTCACCGGTCTTCCGGTCGGTGTCAAGACTCAGGGTGGCGTGTTCTCTCAGGAATCCCGCTACCTCATGCTCTCCGCCAAGCCGGGTTGCATCCCGACCGTTCTCGAAATGGATATCTCCGAATTCGAGACGAACGTTACGTTCTACGCCAAGTCCTTCAAGCTCCCGGAAGGCTGCGAACTCGCCAGCCTCCCGCGCACCGTGATCTTCACGATTACGTCCAAGTCCAAGAAGAAGGACGATGCCGCTGATGCCGCTGCCGCAGCTCCTGCTGCCGCCGCTGCTGCCGCTCCGGCCGCTGCTGAAGAAAAGAAGTAATTCTTGCTTCACAGACAGGAACTTTGGGAGAGCGCTTGCGCTCTCCCTTATTTATATTTATAGCCATGCAAGAAACGCTCTATGACCCGATACGCAAGAAGGATGTACCCGCGACTCCCGAAGAACACGTGCGGCAGGCAACTATACGCTTCTTGCTCGATGTGGTCAAGGTTCCCGAGCACGCCATCACTGTCGAGTTCCCGCTAGGGCTTGTAGACCCTAAATCCGACGAGCGAGCCGATATCGTGGTCAGCAATTTCCGCGAGGGTGCGTCCATCGACAGGCCGTGGCTCATGGTGGAATGCAAGGCTCCGGGCGAATACACCTGGCCCGAGCTGCAGGTGCAGTTGAACCGCTACCTGAAGATTCTTACGCCGAAATACGTGATGCTTGCGCTGGGCGACGCTACACGTTATTTTGTTCTAGACCCCGTGGGCAAGACTTTTAAAAGCGTGAATTCTTTACCCGAATATTCCAATTCCTAGTCAAAAAAGCACCCCGATTTGCGCTTTTTTTTTACTTTTTAAGTGTGCGCTACGTCACGAAAATTGGTATATTTTTCGTGTGCAGGAAATAAAAAGAATAGTTTTGTTAGGATCGCTCCTCGCCATTGCCGGGGGTATGGTTTCCTGTGAGCAAAACGAGCCTGCAAAGCAGTCTGTAGCGCAATCGCAAACGGCTGCTACCGAAAACAAGACAGAAAAAAAGCTTGTTAAGCGGGAGATTCCTTCTCCGGTTCCGCTCGTATATCGCGACGAATCTGCGTTCCATCCTGCACTGGCAGATACCGCTGCTGCAAGTCAGGATAGTTTGGTTGTTCCGGAGTCTTCGGAAACGGTCGCGACTTCCTCGTCCATCGAATCTTCTTCGAGCGAGAAGGTCGTGGTGAAAAATTCCCCGCTTGTCGAATCGTCCTCGTCGTCTGCTCCGCCTGCGCCGGTGTTTTGCGAGAACGCTCCCGAAGAAATGCTTTGCGACAAGCGTGATGGACATCTCTACAGGCTGGTGCACATCGGGAACCAAATATGGATGGGCCAGAACCTGAACTACGCCACGCACGGCAGTTACTGCTACGAAGACAAGCACGAGAACTGCAAGGTGTTCGGAAGGCTCTACACCTGGACTTCCGCGATGGCGCTCGACAAGTCTTACGCGACGGCGTCTGCAGCAGGCGTGATAGAAAAGGAACACAGGGGAGCATGCCCGGAAGGTTTCCACATGCCTAAGGATGCCGACTTCAACACGCTTGTCTCTTACATGAAGAACAACAACCGCTTCCCCAATGAAAGGAGCGGAACAGCACTGAAGATGGCGTTCTCCTGGAAGTACAGCGAGGAATGGCCTGCAGGCACGGACCGCTTCGGCTTTGGCGCGATGGCATCCGGTTTCCGCAATGCGCAGGGCGTGTTCAGGGAACTCGGGCACGACGCCGACTTCTGGGTTGCAGAAGAAAGCAACAATCCTTCGCACGCGCCGTACTGGAACCTCTATTACGATAACGACGAGTTCCTGGGCGACTACAGCAAGAAGAAAACGTACGCCTACTCGGTGCGCTGCCTCAAGAACAAGGCTGCTGACGACAAGCCGCATACAGAACCGAACCCGGAAGCAGAAAAAGCCCCGGAAGATTCCACGGCAGAATAGTTAAGAGTAAAAAAGAACCCCGCTTCATGAGAGGCGGGGAAATTTTATTGCGGGAAGGCTTGCCCTCCCAAGTCTCATTACTTCTTCGGCTCGATCTTCTCGAGACCACCCATATACGGCCTCAGCACTTCAGGAATCAAGAGCGAGCCGTCCTTCTGCTGGTAGTTGTCGCAGATGCCGACCATCACGCGCGGAGTGGCGAGGCCGGAACCGTTCAGCGTGTGCACGAAGGTGTTCTTGCCGTTAATCTTCGTCTTGATGTTGGCGCGGCGTGCCTGGTAGTCTTCGAAGTTACTGCAGGAGCTGACTTCGAGCCACTTCTTTTCCACCGGGGCGTAGACTTCCAGGTCGTAGCACTTGGCGGCACCGAAACCGAGGTCACCCTTGCAGAGGGCCAGACGGTGGTAGGGGAGGCCGAGCTTTTCCAGGAGCTTTTCACCGAAGCGGGTGAGTTCCTCGTGGTCCTCGTAGCTGTGTTCCGGATGGGCAAAGTAGACCATTTCCACCTTGTTGAACTGGTGCAGGCGCAACAGACCGCGGGTGTCCTTGCCGTAGCTGCCAGCTTCACGGCGGAAGCAGGCGGAGTAGGCGCAGATGCGCTTCGGGAGTTCAGATTCCGGAATCACTTCGCCGGCGTAAAGGTTGGTCAGAGGCACTTCTGCTGTGGGGATGAGGAACAGGTCGTCGTCCTTGTCGCAGCGGTACATGTCTTCTTCGAACTTCGGGAGCTGGCCCGTGCCGCGCATGGTGTTGCGGGTCACGAGGTACGGAGGCGTGAATTCTTCGAAGCCGTTCTTCATGTGTTCGTCGAGGAAGAACTGGATGAGGGCGCGTTCCAGGCGGGAACCGAGACCGCGGTAGACCGGGAAGCCGCTACCGGAAATCTTTGCGCCGCGTTCGAAGTCGAAAATGCCGAGGCGTTCGCCGAGGGTCTTGTGGTCCACGCGGGCAAAGTCATCGTTCTTGGTGTAGTAGTCAAACGGAATCGGGCCGTCCTTCTCGACCACGTTGTCCGAGCTGTCCTTGCCTTCCGGGGAACGCGGGGCGATGTTCGGCACGTGCATGAGCATTTCGGTCTGCTTGTAGTCCAAATCCTTGAGCTTCTTGTCAAGTTCGTCAATCTTGTCGCCGAGTGCGCGCATGGCGGCCACGGCCTCGTCGGCGTTCTCGCCCTTCTTCTTGAGGTCGCCAATCTTCTTGGATTCGGCGTTGCGTTCGCTCTTGAGGCGTTCCACTTCGGTGAGGAGCGGGCGGCGTTCGTTGTCGATGGCGAGCACGTCCTTCAGGCTCACTGTGGTGTACTTCTTTTCGGTTTCAGCAATGTAGTATTCCGGATTTTCGCGGATTTTCTTGATGTCAAGCATTTTATGCCTCGGATGATAAAAATTTTACGGGGGTAAATTTAGCAACTTTTGCGTAAGGCGAGAGTCGCGGCTGTATCAAACCCGTACAATCTCGTCGCACAGCTCGCAGATGGCGGTGCGGTGAGTGATGAAGATCATCGTCTTTTCGGGGGAGGCGGCAAAGAGGCGCGTGTACAGCTCGCGTTCGGTTTCTTCGTCGAGCGACGCGCTGATTTCGTCGAGCAAGAGGATGCTGCCCGGGCGAAGTAACCCGCGGGCAATCGCGATACGCTGTGCCTGGCCCTCGCTGAGGCCCGCGCCCCGCTCGCCGATTTCGGTATCGAGCCCGCAGGGGAAATCTAGCACGAAGTCTGCACAGGCGGTATGCAAAGCCGCCCTGAGTTCCTCGTCGCTTGCGCTAGGCTTTGCAAGGAGCAGGTTGTACCGGATGGAACCGCTCATGAGCGTATTGCCTTGGGGGACATATACGAAATTCGCCCGCGTCGCCTTGCCTGCGGGGAACTCGTTGTTGCCTGCAGGGGCCGCTGTAGGCTTGTCGCCCGAGTTAGACTGCGCCGCATATACCGAGACGTGCCCGCCGGTAGGTTCGATAAACCCGAGCATGAGCCTGAAGAGGGTCGTCTTCCCGGCGCCGGTTTCGCCCAGGAGGGCTGTCTTTGTACCCGGTTTAAAATCGTGCGTAAAGTGCGATACTATTTCGCGGTCACCCTTCGCGTACTTGAACGTGGCATCCTCGAACCGCACCCCGGCCGCGCCGTTTAATACCGCGCCGTTTAATACCGCGCCGTTTAACAGAGAACCGTTTGATACAGCACCGTTTGATTCCTCGCCGTTCGCCGCAGGCGCGTCGCTTACCGCAAGCGCGTTGCCAGCAACATCGTCGCCTGTACGGATTTCCTCGAGCCTGTCGATACTTGCGGTGGAGTGCACGACCTGCGGGGTCATGTTGAGTAGCGTGAGAATCGGCTGCTGGATTTGCCCCACCAGCTGCAGGAACGATGTCATGACGCCGAACGTGATTACGCCGTTCCTGAGCCCGATACCGCCCCACACGAATGCCATCAGGTAGCCGATGCCGAAGGCGCACCCGAGCATGAACCGCGTGACGGTCGAGAACTTTGTCCTGCGCTGCACGCCACTCTCGAGTTCGCTCTGCATGGTGCCGAGGCGCTCCGTCATCCACTGTTCGCTCCCGAGAGAGCGCAGTACCGCATTGTGTTCCACGCCTTCCTGCACATGCATCTGGATATTGCTTTCCTTCTCGCGGATATCGTGCGTCATGTTCTTGAGGCGGTGGGCGATAAACTTGCCGATGATAATCGCGAACGGCGTGAATATCACGAGCGCCCAGGCGAGTCGCGCATCGAAGAACCGCATCAGCAGGAACGCGCCTAGCAACTGCAGGCCCGTAACGACCATCTGCGGGAGCGTGTCGGCAATGACCGTCGCTACGGAATCGATGTCCTTCGTGAGGCGCGAGGTTATGTCGCCGGAATGGAAGTCGTGCTCGCTAAAGAGGTGCTTCGAGAAATACCTGCCGAAGAGGTCTAGCCGGAGCGCGTTAGACTTGCGCGTGACGGTGACCGTCGTCATGTAGTAGTAGACCTGGCGGAGCAGGATTCGCCCCACGACGGTAAGCACGAGGAATGCAATCATCCATGCGATTTCGCGCGATGTTCCCGTGCGTATGGTCTCGTCGATAAACTTCTTGGAGAGCCATACCATCAAAAGCCCGAGCACCACCTGGACCGAACCGATCCCGATGCGTACCAGGGCGTTTAGCCGTGTACCGCGCGTGTTGCGCCATAGCCAGGCCGCGTATTTCATTCTACGACGCCGACCTTCTTCCATTCTTCGACGATGGCGGCGACATCCGTCTTGGCCTGTTCCGCGCTCACGTCGTATTCTTCGCAAAGGGCCTCGACAAGAGAATCGACGCTGAATTCGCCCGCGGCGTCTGCCTTTTTCCAAAGGAATACTGCCGTCTCGTTGAGGCACAGGAGCCGCCCGAAATCGAGAGCGCCGATACCTTCGCCCATAATCACCTGTTCGCCGCACACGTCGCGCAGCACGAATCCGCTTTTCAGTTTCATAATGCTTTTACCTTTTCTAAAACTCTATAGCACAATAGTAGCCATTTCCGCGCGGGCCTGAGCTTGCACCAGAGCGATGCGCGTCGCCTCGATTGCCTTGAAACGAGCGAGCGGCGTTTACCCTTGCTGTTCACGGCATAAGTGGCCTGCGCCTTGATATCCGTAACCTTGCAATGTTCAACCCCGTAGAGGTTTCCGTCGCCCATGAGAATCACGCTTTCGCCGTCGATTTTCAATATGCGGTGTATGACGTAGCGGTTGCCTTCGACAAACGCAAGCACGATATCGCCGACCTGCGGGGCAATCGCCTTTTCCAGGACGACGCTTTCACGGCCACCCACGATAAACGGGAGCATGCTCCTGCCGTTCACGGGGAAGGTGACCGGGATTCCTTCCGCTACAAGCCGGATAGCTTCCGCGAGAATTTCGTCGTCCGAAACGTTCATGCTTCCTGTACCCTTATGGCGTTGTAGCTGGTATTGGCCGCATCCGCGTCGGGAAGGCATTCCAGGTACCAGGTAGGCACCCTCATCGCAAGTGCATTTTCGGTTTCGTGAAGCCCGTCGGCGATTTGCTTGTCCCAGCGCTTGCCGGAGATGCTCGGCACGAGGGCTGCATAAGCCTCTATCCCGCGTAACCGCTCAATCTTGTTGTAGGGAGCCTGGATCAAGAGCACGATGCCCCCGAGGGCGCAAGAATCGTTCTTATAGCAGGGCGTCTTGCCGCTCCAGGGCGAACCGAACACGCGGATTTCGTTATCGAAGACGCGCACCACCGGGTTGTCGTCGTTCAGGAGTTCCGTACCCTCGATGTTCTCGAGCCAGAGCCGCGCGTGCGTGCTCTTTCCCGTGCCGCTCTTGCCGAGGAACATGTACCCGTAGCCTTCATGCTTTATTACGGCCGAATGGAATAGAGCCGTCTTGTGGCGGGCCGTCGCAAGAGCGTAGAAAACCATCAGCGAGTTGTTTATCGAAAATTTCTGGGCGAATTCGGTGAGGTAGAGCGTTCCCCGCCGGTATTCTCCTTCGCAAACAAGCGTCCCGCAAATCCTGTTCTGCAGCCTGAATTCAAATACGGCGTCGTTGCCCTGCGTGTGCCCGCAGATAATCTGCTGGCCTTCCTCGTCCTGCCTGGTCTCTTCGGTAAATGCGGGGGAGTCGCCCTTCTCGATTTTCAGGGAAAACAGCGCGGATTCGTCGCCTGCATAGGCGAACGGCGCGTAGTTGTCGAGCAGCGGGGCAATTTCGAGCCCGGATTCCAGAGTGAAAACGTGCCCTGCGACCTTGTATGAATAACATGCCATTTTCAGTGAAGCCTTTTCTTTTTAATATAAAAATGTTTTTGCCTGCAAAATATGCTACATTTGCAATATGTTCTTGTTCAACGGAAAGGTCTTTACCCGGTTGCTTGCATGTGTTAGCCTGTGCCTGCTTACGCTTGCATTTTCGGGCTGCTATAGCTTTACGGCAAGTACGCTCCCGAGCCACATCAAGACGGTGCAGATTCACGATGTCGAAGACAAGGCCCTCGACCCGGTGCTTGCAAACGACCTCCACACGGCAGTCGTCGACATGTTCAAGAAGAACGCCGGCGGTATACGTCTCGTGAACGAGGACGCAAATGCCGATTTCGAGATTACGCTCCTGAGTTACGCGAACAAGCCCGAGAACTACAACAGCAACAGCGATGTGGAAACCTACCGCGTTACTATCCGCGTGAGCGTGAAGTTCTACGACAACGTGAAGGAACGCATTATCTACGAGAACAAGTCGCTCTCTGCCGACGGCGTGTACGATATCCAGAAGAACGAATCCGAAGAAAGGCACGGCCAGGCCCGCGCCATCGAGAAGCTGCAGGACCTGATTATCGCGAACGCCCTCGCGAAGTGGTAGTGCTCGCTTCTTATAAATACAAAAGCAAATACTCGCACGAAGTGATTGTGTGAGCGTGTGGGAACTCCTTCCCGCAGTTTAATATCAGAATTGATTTTCGTAGAATCCCGAAGGGACTAACATAAACTATTTCCGTCCGGAACAAATATCGTAGTCTTTGCGTAGAGGGGCACTTTGCAAAGCGAACACTGGAACGAAGTGATTGTGTGAGCGTGCGAAGTGCCCCTTGAAGCAAACATTATAAACTGGTTAAATAAAATCCTTGACGAATACGGGTTTCTCGTTCAACAGGGCCTCGGTAAGTGTCGATCCCGCATACGTCAATTTTAACGAGAAGAACGGCTCGCCCCGTTCCAGCAGGGCGAGGAATATGAGGTCGCCGTCCCAGTGGGGGAGGCGAATCACGTCTTCCTTGGGCACCCACTCGAGAGTCCCCTCGTCGCATTCCTTGATTGTACCCGCAAATTCGGTTGCGGTGAACAGGTGCATGAATTCCGTTTCCTGCATGCCGTCGCTGATGAATGTCACTATACCGCGGTAGCGCGGGTGCACAAGCGTGAGGCCTGTCTCTTCCATGACCTCGCGTCGGATGCAGTCCTCGGGCGATTCCTTTTCCTCGAACTTGCCGCCGATTCCAATCCACTTGTCCTTGTTGATATCGTTCTTCTTCTTGATGCGGTGGAGCAGCAGGTACTTGCCGTCTTGCTCAATATAGCAGAGGGTCGTGTTTATCATTTCTTTTCTTCTTCGGCGTACATTATGGGGATGAGCCGCACGCCGCTCCTGTTCCAGTTCTTGAATTCTTCGCCTTGCGGGAGTTTCGTGCCGAACCCTTGCGCATGGATGCGCTTCTTGTCGATTCCCTTCTCGATGAGGTAATCGGCAATCGCCTGCGCCTGCAGGTTCGAGACCTCTTCTCCCGCGGGGGTGCTGCACTGTATTTCGAGGTCGAACACGAACTTGCGCATCAGGTAGATAACATCGTTCAGTGCGGTGTAGCTCGAGTTCAGCAGTGTTTCGGAATTGTTCTTGAACTTCACGAGCGCGGCGATGGAGTTCAGGTTGTTCTTTGAGTTCAGCGGGCATCCGTCACGCCCGACAATCACGTTCGGGAACGTTCCCGGGCATTTGTCCATGTAGTCGTACACCTCATCGTTGTCCGAGTCAATCGGGCATCCGACAGAATCCACGGGAGCGTGTGCGGGCGAGTTCGGGCACTTGTCGAGCGCGTCGGGCACGCCGTCCTCGTCGTGGTCGCGCGGGCATCCGTTCTCGTCTACCGGGAATCCTCTAGGGGTGTCGAGGCACTTGTCCCTGCTGTCAGCGACGCCGTCGCGGTCGTTGTCGGCGGGGCAGCCGTCCTCGTCCACAGTTTCGCCCTCGACGCTGTTCGGGCACATGTCGATATCGTTGGGAACGCCGTCATGGTCAAAATCGAGCGGGCATCCACGAAGGTCGACTGAGTATCCGCGCGGGGTATGCGGGCACTCGTCGCGGTCGTTCAATACGCCATCGTGGTCATCGTCAAGCGGGCAGCCGTCCTCGTCCACCTTGTCCCTCGAAAGCGAGTTCGGGCACTTGTCATGGTTGTCGTCCACGCCGTCGCCATCGCTATCGCGCATACATCCTGTGCTATCGACAGCCGTACCCTTGGGCGTCGCCTGGCACTGGTCCAGATAGTCCGGTACGCCGTCACCATCATTATCTACGGGGCATCCGAAATAGTCTACGGTTACGCCGCGCGGGGTCTCGGGGCAGTTGTCGAATATGTTGAGCACGCCATCCTGGTCGTTATCCACGGGGCAACCCCTGCTGTTGACCGCGACCCCCAGTTCGGTGTTCGGGCACAGGTCATGGCGGTCAATCACACCGTCATTGTCGGCATCCTTGCGGCTAAAGTCAAGCGTCTTGGTGACGGCGAGGACCATCGCGAACTCGGGCGTACCGCGAATGTTGTACTTGAGCGTCTTGTCTTCGTACCGCCGGTTTACCTCTATGCTGTTGTCGAGGTTCGCCTTGCGCACGAAATCGAAACCAACGTCCATGCCGAGCATCAGGTTGAGCATATCGGGCAAATGAATCTTCACCGCGGGCGTCACGCGGAACACGTCGTTCATGAGTTCCTTGACGGGATTGTCGCGGAACAGCGATGTTTCTGCAGTCATCTCGAGCACGCCCGAAACCATCTTCTTCGGGAATATCTCGAACCCGGAACCCCAGACCACGGTGTAGTTCTTTGCATTCAGCACGTGGAAGTAGCCCGCATAGCTGTTCCAGTAGACGTAGTCGAAGATGTTTACCGAAACGATTCCTTCTATGAACAAGCCCCACTTGCCTGTCGTGTAGGCGTACGAATTGCGGTTGTCGTATATGAACCACTGGTGCCTGGGCCGAAACCCGATGGATTTAGCGCCCGTGGGGAGCGTGAGGGCGCTTACGAACGCGAGATTGACCGGAACGCCCGGAATGGGGTAAGAATACTTGATTCCCGCATACAGGTCGCCTGCGCCGAAACCGTCAAGTTCCGTACCGTCGATGGTGCCCTCGTAGTAGAGGGGGAGCATGAGCGAGAGTTCCAGGTTGTCAGTCGCACCGAACCCGAGCGTAAGCGAGCCGCCCGAGGAGGGCGTGTTCTTGTCGAGCGGGGTAATGTCGGAGCCGTCGTCGATTGTGTAGCCGTTCATGGCGAGCGCATGCCCGTCGCTTATAGCCTCGTAACTGCCTGAAATAAAGAAATAACCCTGGCTCAAGGTGTTCGCGGTAGGCACGCGGACGCCCTCCATATCCTGCCCGATGCCAATTTGGGCGTACAGGATTTGGGCTATAAACAGCAGTGAGAGCAGGATTTTCTTCATAATCCTCAAAAAATTTAACTTTTTTTTGATTTTTCTTGTTGCTTTTTCAAGTTTATGTATATATTTGCCTCCGTGAGTCTCGCGTCCAGACAAAAACAGAATCTTCCCGCGTGGCATAGGAAGGCACAGAAGGCTTATCGCGTGAACCGCGTGATAATCATTCTCCAGATGGTTGCCGCCCTTGTGATGTGCGGGGTTATCCTGTATGGCATGGCGCGCGTGTTAAACTGAAACAAGAGGTATTATGTTACAGTTCGCCTATCATTGTGGTCGCCGCCCTAAAGGTGATGGTTTTGATGCCCCGATGCCCTTCTCCAACGAAGAAGAAGAGGAAGAAATCGAGGAAGAGGAAGAAGTCGACGAGGAAGTGGACTTCGACCAGCCTTCCTTCAAGCGCGACCAGATCTGGTCCGATTACGCCGAAGACCTGGACTACGACCAGTGATCCGCTGGTGCAGGCCCGTTGGCTATCTTTTAGCCGTATTCGCTACATCCGTCCTGTTAGCCTGTGCTCCAAACCAGGCCGATAGCGGTTTGGCCGACGTGCAGGTGCAAGAAGCGCCTGTGAGCGATACGTTGTCTTTTGCCGAATGGTCGCTCCGGTTCAAGGTTTCCGATTCGCTTGCCATGCGCCCCTCGTGGGAAAACTACCAGTACGCATTGCAGGCGATGGACAACCAGGAATGGAACCAGGCTCGCCGTTACCTGAACCGCTCTCTCCGCAATCTTGTTACTGAACATTTCGATTCTACCTACGCGAACGTGAGCCCTAAGGAGGATTCCCTCTACAGGCTCAAGATGTCCGTGCTATTGGTGCGTGCGCTCGACGAAGTTTACCCCAACGAGGTGACGCGTGCCGACGAAGGCCCGCTCGATGGCATATTCCAGGACGAAAGTGTCCTTGCCGACAGTGCCTCCCTCACGAGCCTCGAGTACCAGCTCGATTCCCTCGACGTGAACGAGTTTACGCTCCCCATCAAGTTCAACGAGCGCGTGCTGCAGGAGGTATTCTACCTCACCTCGAAGGCAAAGAGCTTTACCGAAGGGTCGCTTAGCCGCAAGACCGCCTACGATTCGCTTGTCTACGCGAAGCTCGCCGAGCACAACATGCCCCGCGACCTCATATTCCTTTCCCTCGTGGAATCCGGCTTCAAGGTGAAGGCCTACAGCCGCGCGAAGGCTTCGGGTCTGTGGCAGTTTATCCCCGAGACGGGCAAGCGCTACGGCCTGAGCGTCGACTACTGGGTGGACATGCGCCGCAACCCGGAACTTGCTACCGAGGCCGCGCTCAACTATCTCTCTTACCTGTACAATGAATTTGGGGACTGGCTTTTGGCCATGGCTGCCTACAACTGCGGTGAAGGCCGTATCCGTCGCGAAATCCGCGAATGGAAGGCAGACTCCACGCACGATACCACGCAGGCCGTGACCTACTGGGATTTGGAACTCCCGAAGGAGACGATGCACTACGTTCCGCGTATCCTCGCGGCGATGGTCATCGGTCATTACCCGGAACAGTACGATATCAACGTGAAGCAGACGTTCCGCCCGCAGTTCGATACCGTGACGGTGTTCGACTCCTTCTCGCTCGAAGAAGTGGCGAAACTCCTGAAGGTCCCCGAAGATACGCTCCGCACGCTCAACATGGAACTCGTGATGTGGTGTACACCGCCCAACGTGGATTCTTACCTGCTGCGCCTGCCGTTCGGCACCCGCGCTACGTTTGTCGAGGGCTATGACCGCATGCAGAAGAACTCGTTCTCCAGCTGGCACAACCACAGGGTCAAGAAGGGCGAGAACCTGGGGGCGATTGCCAAGCAGTACGGCATTACCGTCACGGAACTCAAGCTCGCGAACAACCTCAAGAACGACCGCGTGCGCCAGGGCAAGACTCTCCTGATTCCTATCAAGGTGAGCCCGAAGAAGTCATCGGGCAAAAAGCCCATGAAGGTACGCACCTACGTGGTGGAACTGAGCGACAACCTCGCGTCTATCGCCCGCCAGTTCGGCGTCTCGCAGGAATCCCTGCGTATATGGAACCAGATGGAACCGAGCGCGGTTGTAAAGCCAGGCGATACGATTTTCGTGTCTAAGCCCGAGCTCAAGCCCGCAGACGAAGTGAAGAAGATTACCCTCAAGAAGGGGGAACACTACGTGGTGGGGGCGGGTGATACCTACGCGAACATTGCCGAGGCGCTCTCCATACCGACGCGCCTTTTGATGGAAGCGAACAGCGGGTTTATCCGCAGGCTTACCATCGGAGATTCACTCGTAATTCCGGCCTACACGCCGCCCAAGAAGCCCGCAAAGCCCGAACCGAAGGCCGATAGCAAGAAGGCTAACGAGAAGGCGGAAAAGGCGAAGAAGACATCCGAGAAGGTCGCTCCCACGAAGGGCAATACCTACGTGGTGGAATCGGGCGACAACCTCTACTACATCTCGAAGAAGTTCTCCTGCACGGTCGATGACCTGATGGCTTGGAACGGGCTAACCAACTCGAATATCCATCCGGGCGATACGCTCGTGGTTCGTGGCGCGAAGGGGGCTGCAAAACCTGCCTCGAAGGAGAATTCCGGCGCACAGGCCGAAAAATTCATCACCTACACGGTGAAGCAGGGCGATTCCTTGTTCGACATAGCCAAGAGCTACAAGACGACCAAGGAAGACATAATGAAGTGGAACGGGCTCAAGGACACAAAGATCAAGCCCGGCGATAAACTCAAGATTAAAAAGCCTTAAATTTGCGTGGGCGCCTAAACGGCGCCTTAAATTATTTAGAACAAATCTATTGTCGCGCTTACGTAAGGCTGGAGGAAGGCGTCGAAGTCAAGCATGAACTCCTCGTTTTCCTTCTTGTCCGAAATGGGCTGCTCGTAGTAGGTGTGGAAGTATTCGTGCGTATTGCGGATGCCGCCGGCGAGCGTGAAGGCATGGAACGCGACGCGCAGGCCCGCACCGTAGGTGTAGCCCCAAATAGCGGGAGCGAGGTACTTGGAATCGTTCTGGAAGAACGTCTTGCCGGTAATGCCGCCCACGAAACCGTAGAGCTTGCACATGAACTGGTAGTTGTAGCTGCTGTACAGCGGAACGCCGAAATCCACGCCAATCTGCGCGAGCGCGATGTGAATCTTGTGATGGCCCTCGATATCATCCTTCTCGACGGGCACGTTCCAGCCGTCATATTCGATTTCCATCGCTTCCTGTACCGCGTAGGCTTCCTTGAGGTTCCTGTCCTTGTAAGAAACACCCAGGAACTGGTAGGCGAGAATGGCATAGATGCCGACGTAGTTGTTGAAGGGGAGGATACCCGTACCGCCGAAGGTGAACGTGTTGTTGACCTCGATATTGTACTTGCGGCCGTAAACCGTGTAGTCCCAGTTCACGTTGTCCATCTTGATGTTCGTGAATTCGATGTAGGGGCCGATAGCGAAGCGTTCCTCGTATTCGTTGATGTCGCTCTTGTTGTCGGCGGCCATGGAATTGTCGATAAAGACGGTGTCGGCGTTGCAAATCGCGGCTGCGCCGAGTGCTAAGGCAAAGAAAAATTTACTCATGAGTGGAAATTTAAAAAAATTTGGAAAAAAATTTTTTTTTGTGAATAAATTGGCTAAAAAAAGTGTAATTTTAGAGGTATAAGAACAAAAACACCTTTTTTGGAGTAAAAAAATGAAGAAAACCCTTCTTGGACTCTGCGGTCTCGGTCTTGCATTTTCCCTTGTCGCCTGCGGTGACGACGTAAACTTTAAGGATCCGGCCTCCGTGCAGGCCTTCCTCGCCAAAGCCGACCCCCAGGGCGTCCGCAAGGCTCTCGAAAACAACCACATCGCTTTCAATGCAAACAACTTCATCAATTACGCATTCAACAGCGATACGCTCATGATGACCGTGTTCCTGAAGGCCTCCTTCGAAATCGACGCCATTGCCGACAACGGTAACAACGCCGTGGCCATTGCCGCAAACAAGGGCAACATGATGGTGCTGAACTACCTCTTCAACAACGGCGCAAAGGCGAACGTCAAGAACAGCAACGGTGAAGCCGTGCTCGACAACGCCGTGATGATGGGCAACGCCGATGTGGTGAAGCTTCTCATTGACCAGCTCAAGAAGGAAGGCGCAGACCCGGCAAGCCTCGGCACTGCAGTGCTTATCGCCGCCAAGACCGGCAAGGTAGACATGCTCCAGGTGCTCGCCGATGCAGGCGCTCCGCTCGAGAACCGTGGCCCGGATGGCTACCTCCCGATTCACTGGACCGTGAAGAACGGCAACTACGACGCCATGATGTTCCTCATCGACAAGAAAGTGGACGTGAACGCCAAGTGCGACCAGGGCTACTCCGTGCTCGACTGGGCCACGAACGAAGGCTACACCCGCCTGATCAAGGCCCTGAAGAAGGCCGGCGCAAAGAACACCGCTCAGTACTTCAAGGATTCCAAGAAGTAATCTGTGACACGGTTCCTAATCCGTTTTCTCATCCCCGCCATTATGCGGGGATCTTTGTTTTTTAGGGGCACATTTTTGTATTTTTCGCTTATGAATTTTAGATTCTCGAAACTACTCGTATGTATCGGGCTTGTCGCCGTAATGGCTGGCGCCCAAGAAACGGTGGAAAGCGTACGCCGCCAGATAAAGGCGGTCGAGGCAGAAACCGCCCGCGAAAAGAACATGCACGACGCCGAAAAGAAGCGCCATGCGGAATTTGTCGAAGTCGGGCGCAAGAAGGTGCAGGCGCTCTCGAGCCAGAACAAGACGCTCAAGGCCGAAATCGATTCCCTGAAGGCGGAACTCGGGCACATTGCCGAGGTACGCCAGAAGACGATGGGTACCATCCGCTGGTACGAAAGCCGCAAGGCGAAGTACAACGAATCCTTCGCGAAGGTTATCGATTCCCTGGTACCCGTTTTCGAGTCGGACTTCCCCTACAGGAACGAGGAAACGGTAAAGAGTGTCAGGGAAATTGCCGAACAGCTCCACAAGGGTGTTATCGAGGCGGACGACGCATTGAACCGCACGCTTGAGGTGTTTTACGACCGCATCCGCCTGGGCTACACGACCGAGGTCTACAAGGGCTTTTTGCAGGTGGATGCCCGCAGCGTACCGGGAACGTACCTGCGTTACGGTGCCGTTGCCTCCGTATTCGTGAGCAACGACGGCAACGACGTGCTTTGGCTTTCGAGGACTCCCGATGGCGGTTACGCCTGGAAGAACGTGTCCGACGACCTCGCGATGCGTACCGTACTGAAGGACGTGATGAAGGTCGCCGAAGGGAAGACCGCTCCGAGGCTCGTGACCATACCAGTCGCCTTCCCGAAGGAGGGTGAATGATGAAATTCGGAATTCGGAATTCGGAATTAGGAATTGGCCTCAATCGTCATCCTGAGCGAAGCGCGAAGCGCGGAGTCGAAGGATCCAGTGCACGTTTCTTCATACCTCTTGTTGTAGCAGCATTCGCAATTCTCGCTCCTGCAGCCAATGCCCAGCAGCCTTCCGACATCGACGCGGTGAAAAAGCGCGCAGAACTCAACAGCGCGAAGGCCGACCTGGAAGAAGCCCGCAAAAAGCGCGACATGGCAGTTGCCGCCCGCTGGAAGGACCGCGAGACGGCAAACCAGGAACGCGAGATGTTCAACGACAAGTACCAGGAAAGCAAGGAGAAGGTCGATGCCCTGATGTCGGAACGTGCCCGCCTGTTCGAGGACGTGCGCGTGGCCCGCGAGGACTTGGCCCAGGTGAAGCTTCAGGCCGAAAAGGCTCGTGCCGAATTCCTGTCCTTGGCTGCCGGTCCGGAACGCCTTGAGACGCTCGCGAAGTTCCAGGAACAGGGCGTGCCTTTCAAGATGGCGGAACGCGTGGAAGTGCAGAACAAGGTGAAGAAAGAGATGGGCCTCTACAAGGACGACCCGCTCCGCATTGCGAAGGGCGTGCTCGACGCGGCCCGCGCCGAGATGGCCTTTACCCGCGAGACAAGCGTTGAGAAGGCAGAACTCGTGTTTGGCTCTGCCGTCGCGCAGGGCGACCGCATGCGCCTCGGCGGGCTGTATGCCGTGCAGATGGCGAACGTCGCCGACATTCACGGCCTGCACGCGGCGGCAATGATGCTCCCCGTTGCGGGCGAAAAGAAGCGCGCCTACAGTTGGCAAGAAAACCTCGCTCCCGAAGCGAAGAAGAATATCGCGACCGTGTTTGCGAACGTGAACGATTCCGCGTTCGTGATGGTGCCGGTCGACGTGCTCCTGAGTACGGAACTTTCGTCTGAACTCGCGAACCACCAGGAAACCACCTGGAAGGACAAGCTCAGGCAGTTCTTCAAGGACGGCGGCATTATCATGTACCCGATTGTTGCGCTGTTTGCCATCGGCCTGCTCATCGCCCTCTGGCGCTTTGTATGGCTCGTGGTGAGGGGCTTCGGCGGTATCGCGAACAGGCGCGTGCTGAAGGCACTCAAGGCGGGCGACATCGATACGGCACGTTCGCTTGCGGCAAAGACGCACGGCGAAGTGGGGAAGGTGCTGCGTACCGTGCTTTCCAAGAACTACGCCGGCCGCGAAGGTGCCGAGAAGGCGCTCGAGGAACTCTTCTCCGCCGATGTCCCGAAACTGGAATCCGGACTCACTTGGATTTCCGTGATTGCGGCGACCGCCCCGCTGCTCGGGCTCCTGGGTACCGTGATGGGCATGATTGAACTCTTCGACGTGATTACGATGCACGGTACATCCGACCCGAAGCTTTTGGCGGGGGGCATTTCCATCGCCCTCGTGACCACGGAAGCGGGCCTGATTGTGGCGATTCCCTTGCAACTGATTCACACCTTCCTCGTGAACCGCGCCGACGCCGTTCGCAGCCGTATGGAAAGTGCCGGGCTCGCCGTGCTGAATGCGCTCTGGATCAAGGAAAAGTAAGCGGGAATCCCTGTGGAAACCGTAAGCGAAATATCTGTAATCGAAGCCGCCATGGCCGTGCTCTTCCGCGGAGGATGGGTGCTTGCGCCCATATTCGTTATCGGGTGGTTCGGCTGGTTCCTGATGCTCGAACGCTACGGCTATTACTTCATGCTCAAGGGCGGCAGCGTGAACGGCGTGTTCGGCGGGTTCTGGAACAACCTGAAAAAGAAGGGCGAGGATGTCGCGTTCGCGAAGCTTGCCCGCAGGCCCTACGGCTACTTTTACGCGCTTGCATGCGACGTGCGCGACCACCGTGCAGAAGGCCCCGTTGCCGTGCGTAACGCGATGGAAGAGACGCGCCACCGCATATCCGTGAACCTCTCGCGCTCGCTCAAGACGATTTCTACATGCGCGGCACTGGCCCCGATGCTCGGCCTGCTCGGTACGGTTTCGGGCATGGCGCATACATTCGATACCATCAAGCTTTTCGGGTTCGGAAACCCGACACTCCTGGCCGACGGCATCTCCGAGGCCATGCTTACCACGCAGGCGGGCCTGCTCGTGGCGTTCCCACTGATGCTTGCCTACAACTTCCTCTCGGGTTGCGTTGAGAAGGTCGAAAAGCAGGCGTGGAGCGAAGCGCTCAAGTACGAATCCTTTGTGTTTGAAAATCCCGCTTCAAATGAAATTGCAGGGGAGGAAAAATGAGTTTCATACGTAAACGTTCTAGCGATTCCGGCAAGATAGACATTTCCCCGATGCTCGACATCGTGTTCATCTTGCTCATCTTCTTCGTGGTGACGTCGACCTTCACGCGCGAAACCGGCGTGGACGTGACGAAGCCGAAGGCAAGCTCCGCGAAGGAACTCGCGAAGGAAAGCATATTGATTGGCGTGACGCGCCAGGGGACAATCCACATCAACGAGACACAGGTGAACCTCTCTACCCTGAATACAGTATTGCGCCAGATGATGGCCGAAGCGCCCGACCGCCCCGTGATTATCGTGAGCGACCGCGACGCCCCCAACGGCGTGGTGGTGGACATTCTTGATGAATGCAATTTGGCTAAAGTCCGCAAGGTTTCCATTTCCGCGAACAAAGAGGAATAGTGCTCGACTTTCTCGCTAAATATTTCCGGTTCCCGGTGGCATTCGTGCTCTCCTTTGCGGTGAGCGCGGTGTTCTTCCTTGCCGTGCCGGTGCTGAACGCGCTGTTCTTCGACAGGGGCGTAAAGACGGAGAAGGAACTCGACACCGTGACGGAAGTCGAGGTGCTCGTGAGCGAGAAAAAGCCCGAGGTGAAGCAGAAGGTTATACGCACTATCGTGAACCCGAACCCGTTCAAGATTTCCTCGAACATGGGTGTAAGCCGCAGCCAGAATTTCCAGATGGACCTTTCGCTTGCGCGCGGTGCAGCAGGCGACGGAGTCGCCGTGGGTACGGGCTCGATGGAAAACGTCGTGTACGAAGCGGGCGAGGTGGACGAACAGGCCCAGGTTCTTAAGGAAGTTCAGCCGAAGTTCCCCGAACGCGCAAAAAAACTCGGCATTTCGGGCTACGTGAAGGTAATGGTTGTCATCGACGTGTATGGCGACGTGGCGCAGGCGAACGTGATGAGCCTCGACCCGCCGGGTTACGGCTTCGAGAACGAGGCCCTGAAGGCAGTTCGCCAGTGGAAGTTCAGCCCCGCACAGCTAGGCGGATATCCCGTGGCACAGAAGGCCACAAAGGAGTTCCGCTTTGTCAAATAGTTTTAATTACAAATTGCTGAGCCTTATAACTCGGGTGCGAACTGCACGCGGGCGGGGCCCCAGCTCAGAGTTGCGAAGGCCGCACGGGCCCCTCCCTGCACCCTCCCCATCCTTGGCCGACGCGCAGACGGGTAAGAGATGTTTATCTCTGGTTTTATTCTTCTTTATTTTTGTTGCTTATAGTTTCGCGGCGGAGGATTATTTCTTCAAGGCGAACGAGCTTTACGACCAAGGGAAGTACAAGGAAGCGGTGCCGCTCTACCGCGCGGCGATTGACGAGGGCCGTTACGAGCCTTTCGCATGGTTCAACTTGGGCAACGCGCTGGTGCAACTCGACCGCAAGCAGGTCGCGATGGTCGCCTACAAGCGCACCGTAGAACTCCTGCCGAATTTCGAGAAGGCCTGGATGTTGCTCGGTGACCTCTACTACCTCGCAGATTCTCCAGGCGATGCGATTGCGGCATACCGGCGCGCCATAGAACTCGGGGTGGAATCGGACCACGTGCACTTTGCGCTTGCCGAATGTTACCTGAAGGGCCGCGACTGGACGCTTGCGCAGAAGAACTTCGAGCGGGCGCTGCAGCTGAACCCCGACCGCATGGATGCCTGGTACGGGCTTGCCGAAGTCTACGAGAAGCTGGGCGACTACGAGTATGCCATCAAGACGCTCCAGAATGCGCTCCAGATGACGGCTACCGCGGGTGCCGACGTGCATTTCACGATGGCGTATTATTACCGCAGCATGGATTCCACGCGCCAGTCCCTGAACGAGATGGAGAACGGCCTGCTGATGGACCCCGAGAACGTTTCGGCCCGCCGCTACCTCGCGCAGATGTACGTGCAGAACAATTCCCCGTGGATGGCAATCTTCACGCTGGAAGAAGGCCTGCGGCACAACAAGGGCAAGGGCGACCTCAATTTGGATTTGGGGCAGATTTACTTTAACCAGAAGCGCTACGACGAAGCGTTCGAATGCTACATGAAGGCCTGGCTTGCGGGCAGTTCACAGGGCCGCATCGGTGCCGAGAACGTGGGCCACGTGTTCTCGAACGCGGGCGATACCGAGAAGGCCGAAAGCCTGTACAAGCGGATTCGGGAAAAGAAGTAGAATGGTTTCGTGGTGTAGCGCTTGTTTCTCCTGATTGTCATATATGTGGCCTTTATCGGCCTCGGGCTTCCGGATACGGTTTTAGGGGCGGCCTGGCCGCTGATGCAGCGCGACCTGCATGCACCGCTTTCGGCTGCGGGCCTCCTCTCAATTATCGTGAGCGCGGGTACGATTGTTTCTAGCCTCCTCACGCCAAAACTCCTGCGCCAGTTCGGTACGGGCAAACTCGTCTTCGTGAGTATCGCGCTGACGGCTGTCGCATCCGCAGGGTACGGCTTTTCGCCTGCGTTCTGGATGATGTGCCTGTTTGCAATCCCGATGGGAATCGGTGCGGGGGCAATCGACGTCGCGATGAACAACTTTGCGGCAATCCATCTGGAATCGAAACACACGAACTGGCTGCATGCGAGCTGGGGAATCGGCGCGTGCCTTGGCCCCGCGCTGCTTGCGGGTTCTGCCTTCTTCGGGTTCGGCTGGCGCGGCGCTTACGAACTGGTGGCATTGTTGCTCGGCGTCATCGCGGTCATGATGCTTGTTTCGCTCCCGCTTTGGAAGCGGAGGGAGCGAGGCGATTCCCGCCTGCAACAAACATCCAGTATTCCCGATATCTCATTGCGGGCCGCCTTGCGCGTCCCAGGAATGAAACTCTCGTTCCTGACGTTCTTCTTCTATTCTTCGCTTGAGATATCGACGAGCCTCTGGTGCGGTACGTACCTGGTAGCCCGCGGTTTCGAACCCGAGGTGGGCGCGCTCGCCGTTTCGCTCATGTTCGCTTCCGTAATGGTAGGGCGCATCCTCAGCGGTATTTTCGCCATCCGGTTTACCGACATGCGCCTTGTGCATGCGGGTATCGCGATTGTCGTTGTCGGCTGCCTTGTCCTCGTATTCCCGCTCCCGCCGTGGGTCACGCCGGTTTGCATCTGCCTGCTTGGTTTCGGGTGCGCTCCCGTTTACCCGTCGCTTATCCATGCCACTCCTGCGCGGTTCGGTGAAGAACTTTCGGGGCGTGCCATCAGCATACAGATGGCGGGTTCGTATCTGGGTTCCATCATGATGCCGCCAGCATTCGGGTTTGTTGCGAGCCATTTTTCAGTGATTGTATGGCCTGTGGCTCTTGCCTTTTTTGTGGGTTCGCTTCTGCTGTGTGTGTGCCTGCTCGATTACGTGACACGCAAGAGGCTCAATAAGGCTTTCGCTGTCGAACGCTTCATGGATGTTCTGCAGCAGGTGAAGTTGATGGATGAGCGGCGCCGTAGTGCACGCCGCGAACGCCGCAGGCTCCGCCGAAAACAAAAGCGTGCTAAGCTCGCGAAGGCCCGCATGCGGTAAATGTTTCTACATTTGTAATCATGGCTAAGAAGAAAAAAGTTTGGAAATCGAATAGCGGGGCTGCCGCATTCCGCGGTAAGGAAGACCGCATTCGCGAGACGCTCACGCAGATTATTAGCGGGCAGAGCCGCCTGTTGCACCGCCCGGACGAACTCTATGAATTTATCGCGCAGACTATTGACGATATCGAGGATTTCAAGGGTGTTCGCCTGCAGCTAGAACTGCTCGCGTGGACGCTCCGTACGGACTTTCTCTCGTTCAAGGCCGACGACGAGGAACGTGACGACTGGGAAAGCCTCTTCTACGACGCGGGAACCTTCTTCGTGGAACTTGCAAGCCAGTACGATGACAAGGACTACATTGCCGACCTGATTCACGACCTGGCGCTCCGTCACGTGGGTGGGGAAGGCCGCTCGGTCCTATTCCTCTCGCTCAACGAGGTTTTGCCCGACGAACGCGCTAAGGCTCTTGTTGACGAGCTTATCGCGACGGTCTCAGAAGTGGAAATGCAGAACCGCGAGGACGTTCTCGACGCCCTGACTGACATGGCAGATGCTCTCGGCGACTACGAACGCTATACGAAGGCTGCCCTCCTGAAGGACCCGGACAAGAGCAACGCGACGCTTATCGATATCGCGAACGAGTGCTTTGTCGCGGGCAACATCGAGCTTGCCAAGCAGTGGCTCGGCGACGTGCGCGACCCCGGTTCCGAAGACGAGGAAGCCTACCTCGACCTCATGGCGGCAATTGCCGACAAGGAAGGCCGTAAGTCCGACTGCATCAAGATTGCGACGCGACTGTACGAAAGCTACCCGAAGGTCATCAACCTCGCGCGCCTCTGCCAGCAGGTCGACGAGAAGCAGGCCGATACGCTCCTCAGGGAACATTCCAGTTTCCGCAGCGGCGGGAACATCGACATGGAATTCATGCAGCTCCTGGCCAGAATGAAGCGTTACGGCATTCTCGAGCAGTACATCGACATGTACGAGAAGGACTTGCCCGCACAGGATGCAGAAATCCTGAAAGGCATCTCCGACGAACTCGAGAAGGACGGCCTGAAGGCACTTGCGGACCACATTCGCGAATGGACCGTCGAGGAGCCCGAAGAAGCCCAGGCATTCGACGACCGCGACTAATACGTTGTCCTTACATACAACGGAATTTTACCTCCGGAGGCACTGTTTCTCCGGATTTTTTTTACATTTTACCCGTCCTTCTTTTAAAAGGAGAAAATATGAATATCTCGAAATTTGGTTTTGGTCTTTCTCTTGCTACCGCTATCGGTCTTGTCGCCTGTGGTGACGATTCCAGCAGTTTTTCGCCTGCATCGAACGACGACCCGGATACGACGCTCTCTTCCAGCAGCGAAGGTACCGGCGCTCCGGACTCCAGCGAAGATAAAGGAACTTCTTCCAGTTCCAACAAAGGCGGCTCTTCTAGTTCTGCAGAGTCCAGTTCTTCTGTCGAAGAGGCGGAACCCTGCACGTTTGCCGCAACGGACAATGCATGGGCTGTTTCTTACAAGGGGAACGATGGCGACAACAGCGCGAGCATCCGTACCGTGTTTGAAATCCAGGGCGAAGACCTTATCATTCGTGACTCCGTACGCTTTACGGGCCAGACGGCAAATATCTACTGCCGCCTGATGAGCATGAACGACTCTACCGCGACGCACCCCAAGTCCATGGACGGAAAGCTTGCCGGCGAAGAGACCTGCGAAGGCGGAAGCACTGCAGTGCTCGTTTCTACCCGTACGGAGAAGGGTTACTTCGCAAGCAACGCCCGCGAGGCCGTGCACGCATCCGTGCTGAAGGCCTGCCAGGCTGCCGTGAACGGCACTGCTTTCGAAGTGTTCCCGCTCGAAACGAAGTCCAACTGCAACTTCTCTGTCGATGACCCTGAATGGATTTACTCCTACCTCGACGAGAACTGGCGCGGTACTGACAGCGTCATCGTGAAGTATGTCGTGGCGTACGATTCTGCGGAAGGCGAAATCATGAGCCACAAGTACGAAATCCAGCCGATGCCTTATGTGGAATGCATGACCAAGAAGTTCTCGAATATCGGTACGACCAACTTCTGCACCATGGAAGGCTATGTCAACGCTTCTTCTTCGGGCACGCTCTCCAAGCCGAGGGAAGATGTCTTCAAGAGCGAGCAGAACTACTGCAAGGAAAAGGTTCCTGCTGAAGTTGAACCGGAAAGTTCCAGTTCCGCAGAAGGCGGTGAAACCTCTTCGTCTAGCGAGGGAACCGTTTCTTCGAGCAGTGTCACGACTCCTGCGGGCGACATGGTCTCCTGCGACATCCCGGGTGTCATGGGTGAATGCCTTGAATTCCCTGTCGGAAGCGAAGAAGCCGCTGGACTGACAGCTCAGTGTGAATCCGTACTCGAAGGCACGCTCGGCACCGGCTGTAACTAATGAGACCGTTCGCGCTTCGCTCAGGAATTAAATTACTCCGGCAAGCGCTCGCTCTCACTCCAAAGGCTCGTTAATACGAGCCTTTTCCGTTCACGGACCGTTCGCGCTTCAACGTCATCCTCGCGACTTGTGCTGAGCGTTGCCGAAGCAAGGCGAGGATCTTACAAGAAAAGCCCCCTTTCGGGGGCCATTTCTGTACGCAAAGAAGATTCCCGGCCGTAGCCGGGAATGACAATGCTGGTTAAGCGAGCGCCTTGATAATCGCATCACCCATACCAGTGGTACCGACCTTGGTGCAGCCTTCCTGGTAGATGTCGCCAGTGCGGAAGCCCTGAGCGATGACCTTTTCGCAAGCGGCTTCGATAGCCTTGGCCGCTTCTTCTTCCTTGAAGGTGTAGCGGAGCATCAATGCCACGGAGAGGATCTGGGCCAGCGGGTTTGCGATACCCTTGCCAGCGATGTCCGGAGCGGAACCACCGGCCGGTTCGTACAGACCGAAGCTCCCTTCGGCGATAGAAGCGGACGGGAGGAGGCCCATGGAACCGGTGAGCATTGCGCATTCGTCGGTGAGGATGTCGCCGAAGAGGTTCGGGCAGAGCAGCACGTCGAATTCACGCGGGCGCTTCAGGAGCTGCATGGCAGCGTTGTCCACGTAGAGGTGTTCGAGAGTCAGTTCCGGATAGTCCTTGATGACTTCGTTCACGACTTCGCGCCAGAGCACGCTGGTGGTGAGCACGTTGGCCTTGTCGATGCTGGCAACCTTCTTGTTGCGGAGCATGGCGGCGTCAAAGGCGAAGCGGGCAATGCGTTCGACTTCGTAGCGGCTGTACTTCATGGTGTCGAAACCGATTTCTTCCTTGGAGCCCGAAACGCCTTCGCGGCCCTTCGGCTGGCCAAAGTAAACGTCACCCGTCAGTTCGCGGACCGTGAGGATGTTGAAACCGTCGCCCACGATGTCGGCACGGAGCGGGCAAGCGCCTGCGAGTTCCTTGTACACACGGGCCGGGCGGAGGTTGCAGAAAAGCTTGAAGTGCTTACGGAGCGGCAGAAGTGCACCGCGTTCCGGCTGCAGGTTCGGGGGGAGGTGTTCCCACTTCGGGCCACCCACGGAACCGAAAAGAATACAGTCAGAAGCTTCGCCCAGCTTGAGGGTGCTTTCCGGAAGCGGAGAACCGCTTTCGTCGTAGGCGGCACCACCGACGTTTGCCCATTCGGCGTTCACGTCGAAACCGAACTTCTTGGAAACCACGTCCAGCACGCGGACAGCTTCTTTCATGACTTCAGGGCCGATACCGTCGCCCGGAAGCACTGCAATCTTGTAATTCTTGCTCATTGTTAATCCTTGGTTTATAATTTGAACGGCTCAAATTTAGTAAAATTATGGGTGAAGGGCACTTTTTTGCGGGTGTTGTATGCTTTATAGAGTTCTGATTCTTTTGATTTTGGCGGTTTTGGCAGGGTGTCACCCAAAGCCAAAGTGCTCTCCTTCAGGATGGTGCCCTAATGAAGTGAGTCCCGGAATCTCGGAACAACAGTATCACAACAGTTTGGAATATTGCTCTTCTTGGATTAATTCGCACTCTAATAGAGCCGATTTTATTGACACTATACCCCGTAAAGCGTTACTGTACAAGGCGTGTTCGACGAGTGTAGAAGGAGAGAACCTGTGGTATCCCTGCGATTTAGACACCTCATTACTTGTTCGAATTCTTAAAATTTTTAATTCTCGTGATTCTGTAAAAGATTTGGAAACAAGGGTGAATCATATTTCATATGCAAATATGGTGCTTAACTCTGGTGCTGCAGGCTTTTCTCATCTTTATCAGAATGAAGATGGATCCTATGATGCAATTTGTGCTTCTAAAGATAGCGTGAAGTGCGATTTTTTGTATGCAAATGTTGTTGTCTCTAAAAAGATGAAGCCATCTGCTAAATATTGGCCAAGGAAATATGATTTCTTGATTGGCGAAGATTTTGGTGCAAAAGATGAACTTTCTGCATTGCTTGATTCGGTGTATGAAAAAGAAATCTATGTGAAGGAAAGTGTGCGAGATTCCTTAATAGCCTTTGATATGTGTTACAAGGACGGATTTGCAGAACCTTGCGTCATGGACTCTGCTGTCGTGGAATATGTTCATAAAGTTATAGAAGAAAGACTAGATACTTTGGTTTCTTTTACTTATCAGTATGGAAGTTGGAGCGCGGAACAATTCTTTGCAGGGAGCGTTTCCCGCAAACATCAATGTTATTCTAAAGATGGAATTCATTGCTCGGAGTTAATCGCTTTAGTTCGTTGGAACATAAAGAATTGGCAGATTGATACGTATTCTCTAGGTACATGTCGCTTTGATTTAGAAAATTTGAGTTATTCATGTCAGGATGTATTGGGAAGTGATGTGATAAGGCATGACGGATTGTCCATCTATAAGAAAGATGGAACATTTGTGAGAAACGTGCCATAATTTTATCGTGCAATCCGCACTTGTTTTTCGGTGCCGTTCCTAACGGAGCGGAGCATCTTGTCAAACGTAAAAAGGAACCTTGCGGTTCCTTTCTGCCTGAAATGTCGATGAAATTAATCGTCGTTTTCGTTGCCCGAGGGCTTAGCGCAGCGGTCTCTCGACCAGTTGGTCTGCTTGAAGCAGGCGCTTCTGGTGTAGCAACATCCGTTGGCGTTGCTAGCTGTTTTTTCGCATTCGCAAGCAATACCGTCGTTATTGCCATCAGCGTCAACAAGTTCGCCGCTAGCGCAGACCACCATAAATCCCTCACCATGGTAAACATTGTTGATGCAGGTCTGCAGGGTGTTGTGGCATAAGCCGAAGTAGGTTCCCAGGGCGTTGCACGATACGCGGCGCGTCTCGTTAGTAAGGTCGAATTCAAAATCTTCCACGCGTTCTTCAGGAGCGGAGACTGGTTTGTGATTCGTCCAGTTGTAGCCGTGAACTTCTTTCGCTGCCATTTTTTTACTAGGAATCAGGTCCTTCCATTTCTGTTTCGTCTCGAAACTTCTGAACGGCGGGTAGTCGGGGTCTTCGTCCTTAAGAATTTGTTTGCAACGTTCTTCGTCGTAACAGGGATTTGGATTGGAGGGTGCTCCCTCCATTTTCTCACCCCAGCAAGGATCGCAATTAGAACATTGGTCTATGTCGCATTGGTCTATCATCTTATCTATAGGGTAGCCTTCTCTACAAGCGACGGGACATTTGTAATACTCCTTGTCGAGCGGGTCGAACTTGTTATGGAGCCTTTCCCATTGCCCGTCGACGCACCTGTACATGATGGCGTTGTTGTTGATGTCGTTGTCGCACCTCAATTCGCCGTTCAGGCATTCGCCGCAGATGGCCTTGTCGGTACGGCACGACTTGTTGCCGCATATGGAAACGGCCTTCTTGGCTTCGCCTGCAACACACTCGTAGACGGTTCCCTTTCCTTCGTCATCGTTGGTGCAGGTGTGTTCGTAGTTCGTGCACTCGCCGCAACTGTTGTCGCGCGGGTCGCAGGATTTCCCGTTACAGCTCTCGGTCACCTTCTTGCCCTTTTCGCAGCGGGTGACGGTCGCCTTGAAGTTCTTGTCCTCGGTACAAGTCTGTACGTCATCAAGGCATTCGCCGCAGTCCGTGGCCTCTTCGTTACAAGAGACTGCTGTGCACGAGCGGTTCACGACAACGCCCTTCACGCATTCCTTGACAATCCCGACGCCCAAAAGACTGTTAGAACAGGTATTCTTGTAACTGTCGTCGCACTCAATTTCGACGGCGTCCTTGTTCGCGCATTCCTTGGTCTTCGTATTGCAGAGAACGCCTTCGTCGCAGGAAACTTCGTCGCAGACACAGGCGCCGTCTTTCGCCGTACCGCCAGAAGCCTTGCACAAGTCGGCGAATGTAGTTGCGGTCGAGGAGGAACTCGCCTTGGAATCCGACGATATGTCGGAGGGTTTGCTCTGGTTGCCGCAGACGCCCGTGATGGTGTTACAGACAGCACCGATATCGCAGAGTTCGCTCTTGCAGACACAGGCCCCATCTTTCGCGGTACCGCCGGAAGCCTTACACAGTTCCGTAAATTTATCAAGTTCCGCCTTGGTCATGGACGAGGAACTCGCAACACTGCTAGAGGATTTTGCGGAACTGGATGAGACGGGGGTGGCAACAGGCGACCATTTCGCTTCGTGGCAGTAGTACTCCGCATCCTGTTCCTTGGCGTATACTGTATCGCCCTCGTTATCCTCGCCACATGTTCCGAGTTCGAAAATTGAGTTGACTTCCGTTATAACCTCGCGACCGGATGAATCATCGTCACCGCAGGCTATAAATGACATTGCGGCTCCGACAACGGCCACAAGGAAAAAAGAGAAAAAGGCTTTCCTCATAATTGACTCCTTTATTTTCCCATACAAAGTCAATTATAGTTTTTTTATCCAGAGGTAATGGAGCCATTTTCACGCGGATGATGCGCACGGTGTTCCTGCTTGATGAATTCCTTATCGATGTGCGTATAAATTTGCGTCGTACTGATGTCGGCGTGGCCTAGCAGTTCCTGCAGCACGCGCAGGTCCATGCCCGCCTCCAGGCAGTGCGTGGCAAAGCTGTGCCGGAAGGTGTGCGGCGAAACCTGCTTGCTCAGGTGGGCCGTGTGCTGTTGCACGATTTTCCAAGCCCCCATACGGGTCATGGGCTTGCCGCGGGAATTCAATATAACGTTGTCCGTAGTCGGGTGGGTGAGGGGGCGGCCATCCTCAATCCAGGCTTTCAGGTTTTCTTTCGCCTTGCTCCCGAGGGGCACCAGACGTTGCTTGTTGCCTTTCCCGATGGGAGTAAGCCATTCGTTTTCCAGGTCCAGCTGCGATAGTTTTATTCCGAGGGTCTCCGAGATGCGTAGCCCCGCGCTGTACATGAGTTCGAAAAGCGCCGTATCCCTCAGCGGGTTCTTGCCGTTTGCCGCACTCTCGAACACGCTGTTGACCTCCTCGCGGGTGAGGTACTGGGGGAGGTAGTGCCCGAGTTTCGGGCGTTCGAGCATCGATTCGGTGCTGTAGTCGTACTCGCCCTCCTTCTGCATGTACTTGAGGAACCCGCGCAGGCTCGAAAAATGCCTCGCGATGGACGTGGGGGAGTATTCCACCTGCCCGGCGGTGAGCGTCAGGAATTCGTCCAGCTTTTCGGGGGTCAGGGCCTTCAAATCGAGCCCGATTTCGTCGAGCCAGCCCACAAAATGCCGCAAATCCTCCTGATAGCTCTGGATGGTGGCCGGCGAAAGGTTCCGTTCCACCCCCAAAAACGCCAGATAAGCATCTACACGGTTCGAATTGAGGCTCATATACCGGAATTTAGCATTTTTTTTGAAAAAACGGCGCAAAACCTCTTGACAGTCGGCAAATTATATTCTATAATTGACCCCGTCCAAGCGACAATGGATGATTAGCTCAGTTGGTAGAGCAGCTGACTCTTAATCAGCGGGTCGCAGGTTCGACCCCTGCATCATCCACGAAGACCTCTCCTAGCGGAGAGGTCTTTTTTGTGCTTTTTAAAACTTGCGTTCGGCAATCCACTGGCGGACGGCCTGCTCGGCTCGTGCAGCGAGGATTTCTTTCTTGTTCTTTTTCTTGAGGCCTTCGTGGTTGGGGAGGAGCCCGAAATTGAAGTTCATGGGCTGGAAATCCTCGTTTTCTTCCACAAGGCGGTTCATGAGCGATGCGATGCAGCTCTCGTTCGGGAGCGGGTCGGCATGCCCGTGCAGGATTGTCTGCGCCATGTTCCAGGCGGCGTACCAGCCGGTGGCGACCGCCTCGGTATAGCCTTCACTGCCGGTAATCTGGCCCGCAAACCATGTGGGTGGGATTCCCTGGGCGCAGGGGAGGTCTGGGCGCAAGCGCAAGGTCGCGTCCAGGAACTTGGGCGATTCGATAAACGTGTTGCGGTGCATGCAGCCGAGGCGGGCAAAACGGGCGTTCCGGAGGGCGGGAACCATCGTGAAGATTTCCTTTTGCGTGCCCCACTTGAGGCGCGTCTGGAAACCCACCATGTTAAAGAGCGTCTTCTGCTTGTTTTCGGCGCGGAGCTGGATTACCGCGTACCACAGGTGACCGTTATTGCCCAAGCCAAGCCCGATGGGGCGCATGGGGCCGTGACGGAGCGTCTCGTAACCGCGGCGGGCCATTTCTTCGACGGGCAGGCAGCCCTCGAACAGTTCGTTCTTCTCGAAGGGGCGCGGCTCCACGGCTTCGGCTTCGCACAGCTTGCGTACAAACTCGGCGTAGGTTTCCTTGTCCAGCGGGCAGTTGATAAAGTCCGCCGTTTCGCCCTTTTCCCAGCGGTTCATGTAGAAGGCGTGGTCAAAGTCGATACTGTCGGTCTCTACCACAGGGGCGATGGCGTCGAAGAAATGGAGGCGCTCGCTCCCCAGGCGCTTGAAGATATCGTCGGCGAGCGCGTCGCTGGCCAGCGGCCCCGCCGCAACGAGGGTAGGGCTGTCGCCTTCAAGGCTCGTGACTTCTTCGCGGTGGAGCGTGATATTCGGGCTTTCCGCAATCTTTTTTTCCACAGATTCGCTGAAGATATCGCGGTTCACGGTCAAGGAATCGCCTGCGGGTACGGCCGCCTCACGGGCGCTATCCAGCAGAAAGCTCCCGAGCATCGTGAGTTCCTGTTTTAAAAGCCCGTGTGCGCTCGTGACGCCCAGCGCCTTAAAGCTGTTGGAACAAACTAACTGCGCCAGGTGGCCGTCCTTGTGGGCGGGAGTGTTCTTGACCGGGCGCATCTCGTACAGGTCTACCTTGAAACCACGGCTCGCCAACTGCAAAGCCGCCTCGCAACCTGCAAGACCACCACCTATGACACGAACTTTATAGGTCATTCTTCCTACTAAATCCTTTCGTCTTTCGTCTGTAGGACCGTAGGTCCGTTCTTTCGTCTAGTTAGCCACCACTTTCCGGTAGCTTTTCGCGTTGCCTATCCAGAGCTTCACGAGCAGTTCCTCGAGCGAGGCGGTTGACACGCATTCCGGGTCGGCATCCTGGATTTCGTCCGAAATCAGGTTCGCCTGCGTCAGGTTGAGCATCCCGTAGTACATCGCTTCCATCAGTTGCGACGCGAACTTCGGGGAAATGTTCGCCACGTAGTCCATGTCGTTGAGCGGCGGCAACTGCTTGTTGTCGGGGCTGAACTGGTCGAGGTTGTCCATCGTCCACATATCGGCGGCCTTTCCCATGTCGGGCGTAGGCGCAATCTTCAGGAGCTTTTCCTTGTATTCGCGCCACTCGACATCGGTCGTGCGGCCTGCCTTGCGGACAGACTTCAAGAAGGAGAGGACCGCGTAGTAGAGGTCCTTTTCCTTCTGGTTCGTTTCTTTCTGCGACACGGGAGGCATACGCAAACCCTTAGTGGCGGAAGTGCCTCATGCCGGTGAACACCATGGCCACGCCAAGCTTGTCGCAAGCTTCGATGGAGAGGTTGTCCTTCTTGGAACCACCCGGTTGCACGATGTACTGGACGCCAGCCTTGGCAGCGGCTTCCACGTTGTCCGGGAACGGGAAGAAGGCGTCGGAGCCCATCACGACTTCGCTGAACACCTTCTTTTCCAGAGCCTTGAGACCGGCCTTGTCGATGCACTTGCCCTTTTCGTTGAAGAACTTCTGGGCTGCCTTCATGCGGGCGACGTTGTCACGGACGCGGGGCTGGCAGAGGCGGAGGTTAGAGTCGATGCGGTTCGGCTGGCCGGGGCCAAGGCCGATGACCTGGAAGTAGCCGCGGGCGTATTCATAACCCATGACGATGGCGTTTGACTTGGTGTGCTTGGTCACGATCCAGGTAAAGCGGGCGAGTGCTTCCTTGTTCTTTGCGAACTTCTTCTTGGTGACGCATTCGAACTTTTCGTAAACGTCCACGTCGCGGTCCTGAACCAGCATGCCACCGATCACGTGCTTATAGACCTTGCAGCGGGTTGCCTTCTTGATCTTGCCAACTTCAAGGAGACGAATGTCCTTGGACTTGTTCTTCAAAAATTCCAGAGCGTCCTTGTCGAATGCCGGGGCGAGAAGGATTTCAACGAACTTGCCCTTCAGGAATTCGGCGGTTTTCAGGTCCACCTTCTTGGTTACGGCAATCACGGAACCGAAGGCCGACACCGGGTCGCCTTCCCAGGCGGCTTCCATGGCGTTGCGCAGCGTCTTGCCGGTAGCGAGTCCGCACGGGTTCATGTGCTTCACGATAACGACCGCATTGTCGTCGCTGAATTCGCGGGCCATTTCCAGGGCGGCGTCGGCATCCACGATGTTGTTGTAAGAAAGTTCCTTACCCCAGAGCTGCTTTGCGGTGGCGAGGCTTGCTTCGGTGCAGGTCGGGTCGCGGTAGAACACTGCGGACTGGTGGGAGTTTTCACCGTAGCGCATCGGCACGGGGTCAACGAATTTCAAAACGAGTTCTTCGGACATATATTTTCCTTTGAGTAAATCCTTTTTCTAAAGAAAAATATAGAAAAACACCGCCCGTTTAATCCATTTTTTACAAGAAAACCCCTGGCAGCGGGGCCAGAGGCTTTTTTTTGTGGTTACTAGAATCACTGAATAAAATTCAATGATTCTGGTTCGGAATTACTTGATCGTAATGCGGGCGGACTTGACTGCGCTGCCAGCCTGCACGCGGACGATATAGCTGCCAGCCGTCAGGTTCTCGAGAGAAACCGCGTGGGCACCAGCCTGCATGTTCTCGGAGACGCTCTTGACGGCGTGGCCGGTCATGTCGAACACCTGGACCTTCACGACGCCGGACTTCGCAATAGAGATATTGAGCGAAGAACCCTGAGCGGCAAGCTTGAGGCCCTGTGCAGAAGCGCGAGCGATGGACTTGATGCCGACAGTCGCATTCACGCACTTCAGGTCATCCACGTAGAGGAAGGGAATTGCCGGCTGCATGTCGAAGTTCTTGTAACCGACAACTTCCCAGGCAATCTTCTTCACTGAGGCAAAGTTCATGTCCTTGGGATCCTTTGTCCAGCTCGGCTGTTCAAGCTTTTCGAACGGAACAATCGCTTCCGTCCAAACAGACGAGGAATCCATCTTGAGCTGGTGGTAGGCGTAGTCCGTCACGGAGCCGTCCTGCACCTTAATCACGTGCTGAGCACCCTTGTAACGGTAAGAAAGGGCGTTGCAGCCAGAAAGGTTGGCACCGAGCGAAGTATCGGCCATCAGGTTCAATCCGAGAGCCACAAACGGAGCTTCTTCGTAATCGGCCTGGTTCCACACGATGCCCTGAAGGCCTACAAAGCCTGCAGTTCCGTTGGTCGGGTCAACTGTTGCGGAAAGGTTAACGACGTAGCCGGGGAGGGCCGGGTCATAAACGTTAGTAATGGAGGATTGTCCGCCCGGTTCCTTATCAGTGTAGGCATACCAGGTTCCAGTCGTTGCGGCAACTTCGTCACCATCTTCAACATCGTCGATAATGACGAGTTCGGCAACCACGACAGAAGAGGATACCGGCGGAACATAGATGGAAGAAGAGCTGGCAGGAGCAATGCCACTGGAGCTAGACTTACCACCCTTGCTGGAACTGGACTTTGCAGAAGAAGAGGAAGATGTCGGATTGTCATTACCACCGTTATTGTCGGAGATAGCCGTGACGCTCACGCCGTTGCAGCGCACGTCATCGACATAGAGGTAGTTGTACTTCGGCTGGTTCGCTTCATCAGGAACATCGAGAGCGCCCTTGACTTCCCAGGCGAAGCGCTGCACCTTGTTCATGCCCTTGTCCAGGCTGAAGTGCTGAGCGTCATCGCCCCAGCTTTCCTGAGTGAACTGGTCCCAAGTGAGTTCGACTTCCTTCCATTCCGCAGAACCGTCCTTGTTCACGTGGTGGAAGTTCCAGTTCCTTACAAGGGAAGTTTCAACGCGGAAGTTGTGGCTTGCACCCTTAAACTTGTAGCTAATGGACTTGCAGGCAGAAAGGTCAATTTCTGTCGTATCGCGCTTGAGGTTCAGGCCAATTGCAACATAGGGGGCGTACTTGTACTGACCCTGAGAAAGCTTGATTCCTTCGATGCCGACCATGTACTTGGAGGTATTCTTGCCGCCGCTAGACGGCATCAACACATCGTAGACCTGCTTGCCGAAGTCATTTTCCCACTTGCCATTGGTAATGCTCGTCTTGCCGCGTCCGTCCGTGTCATCGTCGGAATCGGCGAATGCGGACCACCATCCACCCGTGTAGGCAAAGCGGTCACCGTCTTCGAGGTCGTCAATGATATCGGTCTTGGCTCCGTTTGCAACACCGGTCGAAAAACCGCTGCTTTCGCTGCCGTTACCATTCTGGAGACCGCAATCCTTGTAACCATTCGCACCGTTCATCCAGCCCTTGACCATGTTGCCGGAATTCGTAAAGGTAAGGCCGTTGTCGATTGCAAGGTTCTGGAATGCAGCGGACTGTTCCTTGATGGCGGAAGCAGACCAGTTCGCCCAAGAAACATTGTTCTGGTTCATCCAGTTAATCCATGCCTGGCTCGCACTCTGGTTCGGAGAGCCGTTACCGTCGGCGCTGACCGTACCCCATTCCGTAGCGAACACGGGAACGCCATTAGACATAGCCTGAGCGGCACGGTCATTGTAGCCGCCGTTATCCGTCTGGTGCGTTGCTGCATAGAAGTGGAGCGTGCAACCGAAGTTTTTCTTGCTATCCTGAATGCCTGCCGTAGCGCACTGTTCCGGATGGCTGGACCATTCCGGGCTACCCACGAGCACGAGGTTATCGGAGTACTTACGGATAGCGGCAATCACGGTGTTCGCGTGAGAAGCGACTGTACCCATGTCGGCACCAACAGGTTCGTTCCACACTTCGAAAATCACGTTGTTGTAGGAACCATATTCCTTAGCGGCATATTCGAAAAACTTGGCGGCTTCGCTGGTATTGCCATTAGCACTTTCGATGTGCCAGTCGATAATCACGTAGATGTCGTTGTCGATGGCTGCGTTTACCACGTTCTTGAGGTAGCCCTTTTGCAAGATGGCTCCCTGTTCACTGCTCAGGTATCCGCGACCCTGGTCCTCGAATTTTTCCTTGGTGACGCCCATTGCAAAGCGGATGACTTCGATGTTCATCTGCTTCACCATCGCGTTGACGGCCTTTTCAGAATAGAACACCGTGGAACTATCGGCACCCGAGCTCCAGAAAAGGCTCATGCCCTTCACCTGCACGGCAGAATTCTGGTATTGCGGGCAAGTGCCGGAGAGCTTACCGCCGTTAGCCTTGAGTTCACCGTACGTGCTGACGGGGCCAACACGGCTTGCACTGATGGCCATGGCAGATACTGCAGCCATGCCGAGAATTGCAAGAATCTTTTTCATTTGACATCCTCTGTTTTTTTGGTTTACACCATCCCGGCCTAAAAATAACTTTATATGGTAAAAATGCATGTAATATTTGTAAAACACGCAAAAAACGCGGTTTTTGACCGCTTTGGATAATATTATTTTACACGATTTAGGCTAGAAAAGGCTTGCAGGAGGATTGTTGTCGTCGAGGCCGGGGAGGTTCGGGTTCGGCTGGATGTTGTCGAGCGGGTCCTCGGGTTCCACAATCAGGTTGTAGTACACGTTGTTCTTGAGTTCGTCCTCGATGTAGAACAGCGTGCCACCCATTGCAGAACCGCAGCCCGCACACGCCCCCTGGTAACGAATCTTGAGGCGGTTGTCTTCCGTGAGGTCGAGTATTTCCACGTCTCCGCCGTCGCCCTGCAGCATGCCGCGCACGGACTGGTGGAGCCAGGCCTCGATCTTCTCGATTTTCTCGTGCTTCGCGAGCGCATTCCATTCGGCGTCGGCTTCGGCGCGGCCTTCGGCGGTCTGCGTGCGGTACTTGATACGCTCCATCTTCTCGCGCACCAAGATGGCGGTCGCCTTCTTTTCGGGGTAGGCTTCCAGGACCTTCTTGATAAGCGTGTTCATCTGGCCAATCTCGGGCGCATTTGCCGGAATGGCGGGGGAGTCGGGGTTATCGCGGAGTTCTTGTTCCAGGCTCTCGGCGGTAATCGCGCACGCTTCCTCGATAGTCACCATCTGGATTTTCTTGCAGAATGTATCGGCGAGGGCGGTAAATATGGGGCCGCCGTATGTGAAGAAGCGCGTTTCCAGAATCTTGTCGCATTCGGGGTCAACCATCAGGTAGACCTTCAGGCTCGATTCCTTCGCGTCAACAAGGGCAAGCCCCTTCTCGTCGGCTTCAATCTGGAAAATTGCCCCGCGGTACTTGGGGGCCTTTGCAATCTCTTGAACCTTGCTGGAGAGGTTCGCGCACAATTCTTCACTCATAGCGTGGCAAATGTAGAAAAAATGAGGTTTGTAAAATTACTGCACATCGACGGAAACCTTGTACATCGCCTTCCCGCGATGGCTCGAAAGCTGGTTCGCCGGGGCAGTAATCACCTTGATGTTCTTCTTGGTCACGCCGCTCTGCTGCGAGAGGACCTTCAGCAAGTCCTGGTTCCTGCCCTCGGCGAGGGTGGAAAGTTCCTTGCGGAGCGCCTTCGCGTCGAGCTTGTCGCCGTTTTCCTTCACGTAGGCAACAAAGCCCTCGTCGCTGTCGCTCATTTCGGCAATGGCCCGCTCGTCGAGTTCGGTCAGTTTTTCCTTGCCGTGCGTCTTCTTGTAGTATTCCGTCTTGAGCTTTACGGTGCGGTAGGCTTCCGTAGTCTTGCGCACGTTGTAGAGTTGCGTGAACACGAGCTTCAGGTTCTTGTCCTTCGAGAGCGCTTCCGTCATCTTGGACGCCTTCGCGTACTGCTCGCTCGTGAATGTCTTGGCCGTCGCGTCGATGATGATTTCGTCGTTCTTGCCGAGGTCAAGCCCGATGGCTCCTGCGCCGGTAGAGGCGAGGTTACCCACAATCTTGAGCGGGGAGAGGGCCACCTTGATAAGCAGGTTCATCACCGTCTTCCAGATAATCTTGCCCACGGAGAACTGCGGGTCCTTCAGGTTGCCGTGTACCGGAATATCGAACTGAATCTTGTCGTCCTTGTCCTTCAAGATGTACAGGCCCACCTTCATGGGCACCATAAATTCCGGGTTCGAATTCGGGTCCTTGTCCGCGACATCGATGTTGTATATGTCGATGGTGTTCTTGCTGTCGAGTTCAAAATTCTTTATCTTGTTCTCGCTCGCAAAGGCAAGCGTGCCGGCGCTAAGCGGGTATCCCGTGTAATGGTGGCTGTAGTTGCTGAAGTGCTTCAGGGCGAGGTTCTTCACGCTCACATAGGCATCCATCGTGCCGATATTGCTGAGCGCTCCCTTGTATTTCACGTTCAGGCTTCCGCCGTCGGGGAATGCCGCCTTCACGTTGATGGAACAGGGTGTATCGTAGTTGATGTTCGAGCCGAGCACCGTAATTCCGCTCACCGTGTAGTTAAACGGCCTGGTGATGGAATGGTCGGTCGCGCTCACCTTCGTGTTCTGCAAAAGAAGTTTGTTGATCTTTGCCTTGAGCGGCTTGGACTTTTCGGCAGGCGCAGGCTCTTCCTTCACTTCGGTGGCGGTAGAATCGGGTGCATCGCCAAGCACCAGTTGCTGGTCGGCAGCAAGCTGCGCGCTATCCGGCTCATCGGCGGAACCCTTCTTCAACAACACGTCGATATTCGTCTTACCGTTCTTGTACAGGTCAATGTGCGCAAAGGCTCCGTCTACCACCACAGAATCCACCACGTAGTTGTTCTCGTTGATGTTCGCCTTGCCAATACCCACGCCCACGTGGTTCACACCGAGCGTACGCCCGCTCGTTTCGGTAAGCACGACGCTATCGAGCGATACGGTGCCCTTGATATCCGAAGAGAGAATGTCGTTCAGGTTGCCCGCCATGTTCACGGCCACAGAGAGCGTGCCTGTAAAGTCCTTGTAGTTGATAAAGTCGTTCAGGTACGGCTTTCCGCAGGCGAGCGCGAAGTCCTTGAGGTTCACGTCAAGCTTAAAGTCGTTTGTCGCCGCGTTCGCTTCCACCTTCACATTCAGGTCACCACCGTCGGCAAACTTGAGGCTTAAACCCACGTCGGTCTGCTTGTTGCTCAGGTACACCGCAGGGATATTGAGCGAAAAGTCCTGCAGATGAATCTTGGAACCGACCTTCGTATCCTGGTAAATGATGTTGCCCTTCTCGAACACGATGTTCTTTACGGAAATGTTGAAGGGGAGGCCTTCCGCAATCTCGGCCGCATTCACCATGCCCGCAGAATCCACGCTTGCCGTATCGGCCTTCGCAGTAGCGGAATCGGCCGCAGCCACGCCAGCAGCGGAATCGAGCGCCGTAGAATCGCCCTTCGCAAGGAACTCAATGATGTCGGTAAAATTGAAGCGGTCCTCGTGCTGGAGCACTCGCGCGTACAGGCCCTTCAGGTAGATTTCGCTCACCGAGGCCGTACCCGTAAGCATATCGAACGGGTCCACATTCACGCGGAACTTCTCGAATGCGACAAACGGCGTCTCGCCATCCTTCTCGAACACAGCAAGGCTGTCGATGCTCAGCGTAAACGAGAACGGATCGAGCGAGATGCTCTCGATAGCGACCTTGCGCCCGATGAGGTCCTCGGAGTTGTTGACGATATAGCCCCTTACAATTCCAGGAGCGAACTTGAGCGCGGCAATCACGAGAATGAGTAGAGCCGCAATTACGATGCCTGTTATCTTGAGTGCCTTTTTCATAATAACCAATTTAACAAAGTTATTTTAAGTTGTTCGTGTTTGCCTGGGAACTAGAAGTAGCCTGGGCGGAATCGCCCGCAGGGGCAGGTACCGCAACAGTGTCGCGGGGGAGTTCCTTTTCAGGTTTTTCCTCGCTCTTTTGCAGGTTAAAGAGGTCAATGACGGGTTCATCCTTCTCCTCTTCGGCGATGGAACGAATTTTTGAGAAATACGTTGAATCGCTTTCCGACAAGGGATATGCACCGGCCAAGTCCAGATAAGAATGGGCCAGGGCAAACCATTCGCGCAGCCAGCTCTTGCGCGACTCGCGGTTGAAAATCCAGGCATCGGCGATATACTGCTGCTTGTAACCAATATCTGCGGTAACGTACACGGGACTATCACCCGAAAGCGTCTCGAAAATGCGCTTCGCCCTGCGGGTGGCCGGAGCCGCCGTAACCAGAAGGACCGTATCCGCCTTGTGTTTCTTGAGCCAGGGAATAATCGTGCACGCCTCGCTCAGCGTGGAAGGGTCGTCGTGCCGGACAAGGAAAATTGTGGCGGGGTTGAACTTGCCGAGGCGCATGAAGTCTTCGGCGTAAAAGTCCACGTTGCTCTTGTCGCGGTAGACGCGCCGCCCGAGGATAAGCACGGAATCGACTTTCCCTTGAGCCTTCAGGTCTGCCACGTAGTCATTCCTTTCCATGTTCGCGGATTGCCCGTCAAGAATCACTGCCCAGGTGGCGTGTTCGAACTCGTCATTGACCACGAGCCACTTGCCGCTCTTTTCCACAACGACATAGATGGCGGCCAACAAGCAAAATACCACGACTATAATCGCACCCAGAACCTTGCGGCTCCTTTTGCGCGTATTCTTGTCCTGCATCAGAATCTTAGTCACGAGTACATCCTTTATTTTGATTTCTGATAAAGTATTGCGTTTTCACCGTCGGCATAGTACTTCTTGCGCTCTGCGTATGGCTCGAAACCATGCTTCTCGTAGAAGCGGCGGGCTTTTGTATTGCCTTCGCGGACCTCGAGGAACATTTTATCGCCTTTTGCGAAATCGAGATGCGCAAGGCCCGCGTTCAATAGCGCCGTGCCGATTCCTGCGCGCTGGTGCGACGCGTTTGCGGCGATACTCAGAAGTTCGCTGTCCGGGCCCATCAGATGGAAGACGGCATAACCCAATATATCCTTGCTGTCATTCTGGAGGGGCGAAGCCCCGATAGAATCACGGGGATCTTCGTTAAACTGCGCTTCCTCGTAAACGACGCACAGGGCATAGTTCGCCGTGATTTCTGCAATAAACTGCCGCTCGTTCCAGTCCTGGAAGGCAAGCGCCTTCTGGATTTGAAGGACCTGCGGCAAGTCATCTATTTTCATTTCGCGAACGGGCATCGGCAAACCTTCCGCAAGCCCGCGGGCTATGATTTCAACTTTTCGAAATAGGACGGCTGAATGTAGTTCGCTTCCTGAATGAGCGACGGCTTTACGGTACTGAACAGCGGGGCCCACATGTCGAGAGGCTTGCCCGTATCGGGCGAAACACTTGCGCCAATCTCTGCAAAGACGGCCTTGAGCGCTTCGTCTTCCTGTGCGGGGGCGTCCGCGACAATCGCCTTAACTTTCGCGTTCTTGATGCGTTCGATAACCTCGGGCGTCTCGATGAAGAATTCCTCGCCGTTCAGCCTCATGTACCAGAACCCGGTGCGAGCGCGGATAACGACCGCAGTCTCGGCGCATTCCTTGCCCGCGACAGTACCAGCAGGCTTATTGCCCGCGGCATCGGTACACGCAGGCTTATTGTCCGCGGCATCGTGCGCAAAACATGCGAGCGCCTGCAGGGTCGTGACCCCGTAGAGTTCGCGCTTCCCGCTGAAGCAAAGCCCCTGGCAGAATGCCACTCCGGTCCTGAGCCCGCTGAAAGAGCCGGGCCCGAGCGTCACCATCACGCGCTTCACGTCATCGAGAGTCGCGCCCACGCGCGTGAGCAGCGTGTCGAGCGATTCCCCGAGAATTTCCCCGCGGGCCTCCGTGTTCACGATTTCCTCGTAAACGCGAGCGCTTGCATCCGTAGTTCGCGCATTCATAGGCTGGCCGCTGGTCGCAACCGCCATCGAGATGCCCTTCCGGGAAGTATCTACGTATAAGTCAATAGTCATTGGTCAATGGTCATTGGTTATTAGAATCGTCATCCTGAGGCCCTTCGACAAGCTCAGGGTAAACTCCGTCGAAGGATCTACCGCTTGATTGCGAGGCTCTTGTCGATAATCATGTCAATGAGCTGGCTGTAGGTAATGCCGTTGCAGGCCGCCTGAGCCGGGAGAATCGACGTGGGAGTCATGCCCGGGAGCGTGTTCGTCTCGATGGCGTAAATCTGGCCATCCTTCGCGATGCGCACGTCCGTGCGGCTGTAGCCTGCACCGCCGAGCGCGAAGTGAGCGTTCTTGGCGAGTTCCTGGATGCGGGCCGTGAGTTCGGCAGGGAATTCCGCGGGAGTCACTTCCTGACATTCACCGTTGTACTTCGCCTCGAAGTCGAAGTATTCACGGGTCGTCATGCGCATCTCGGTGGGCGGGAGCGGCTTTTCGCCTTCAATGTAGCCGCAGCTCGCTTCGCCGCCGGCAATAAACTTCTCGCAAAGCAGGCGGTTGGAATCCTTGAACAAGTCCTGCGCAATCTTGCCCGCTTCATCGAGATTCTTGGCAATGCCAATGCCGATGGAGGAGCCGCCCAGCGGATCCTTGATGACAAGCGGGAACCCGAGTTCGTCGGCGACGCTCACGAGCGTATCGCCCGTAAAGTCGTGCTTCCAGATGACGCGGTACGGCGGGGTCGGGATGCCGTTCGCGCGGTAGATTTCCTTGGACTTGATCTTGTCCATCGCAAGTGCCGAGGCAAGGAGCCCGCAACCCGTGTACGGGATGCCCCAGTTCTCGAGCAGGGCCTGGATGTGACCATCTTCGCCCCACTTGCCGTGCAGTGCCAAAAACGCGATGTCGGCAGCCGGGAGTTCGGAGAGGGCAGGGGACTTCTTGGTGCAGGCGGCCGTGCCTTCGAGGCTACGGAAGTAGTTGACCGAGAAATTGTCCTTCTGGTAGGGGGAAAGTTCGCGGGCGGACCAGTGCCAGGTGCCGTCCTTGTCAATCAAAACGGGGTGGATATTGTAGCGTTCCGGGTTCATGGCGCGGACAACACCGGTGCCACTCACTACAGAAACATCGTGCTCGGTGGACGGACCACCCATCAGGACCAATACGCGTAAGCGGGACATAAAAACCTCTTTGTGAATTATATGCTTTAATTATAGTAAAACGCCGGTACGAGGCCGACGCCAAAGAACCATATTTAGGATTGTTTATCGTGTTAAAAAATCGCTACATAATATGTAAAAATTTGTAGTTTATAAAGTAACGGTTGATACGATGAAAATCGAACGCAGAAAAGTCGAATGTGTGGGCGAGTTTAACCCCAGAACCAAGGCGAGGCTCGTCGCCCTTTTGGGGCTTTCTGCGGCATTGTCCGTTCCGGCGGAGCCTCAGGGTAGCGATGCTGTTATTCCTGCGCCCCCGACGGATTCAACAAACACGATCACGCAAGATTCTACCGTTTCTTTATCCAGTTCATCTGATTCGACCGATACTCAGAAAGTACCAGAAAATACCAATATGCGTTGGTTGTTTGATCCAGATGCACTTGCCGGCATTATGGAAGATTCTGACGAAGAAATTTCCCCTGAAAATTTTGTTCAGAATGCTATTGAATCCGCAATCGAGCGGAATGTAACGCGATGATTTTCAAGATTCTTTAAAAAAGGTATATCATTGAACGAAAACCCTTTTGAACTTCTGAAAAAGAGCGACCGCAGCAAGGCCCGCCGTGGTCGGCTCCACACGGCGCATGGCGTCGTGGAAACACCGATTTTTATGCCGGTGGGCACTCTTGCGAGCGTGAAGGGGCTTTCTTCGCGGGACCTGCGCGAAATGCAAGCGCAGATTATCCTCGCGAACACGTACCACCTGTACCTGCGCCCGGGCACGGAACTCGTGGCCAAGATGGGCGGCGTGCAGAAGTTCATGGGCTGGAACGGCCCGATGCTCACCGACAGCGGCGGATTCCAGGTCTGGAGCCTCAAGAATTTTCGCCACATTACCGAAGATGGCGTGGAATTCCATAGCCATCTGGACGGCTCGCGCCAGATGTTCACTCCGGAATCGGTGATGAAGGCCCAGCGCGAAATCGGGGCCGATATCATCATGGCCTTTGACGAATGCACGCCTTACCCGAGCACCGTCGAAGAGGCGTCTCAATCGCTCGACTACACGCTGGCCTGGACAAAGCGCGCGATGGATTGGCTACGCGAAAACCCACCTGTCCACGATTACCCGCAGTATTTCTTCGGAATTGTGCAGGGCGGCATGCACAAGGAACTCCGACAAAAATCCATCGATGCCCTCAAGGAAATCGCTCCCGACGGCTACGCGATGGGCGGCCTTTCCGTAGGCGAACCTGTAGAAACCATGTACGAAATCGCCGATTTCTGCACGAATTTGCTTCCTACCGACCGTGCCCGCTACGTGATGGGGGTGGGCACGCCCTGGAATCTGCTAGAACTTATCAAGCGCGGTGTCGACATGTTCGACTGCATTCTGCCTGCTAAGAACGCGCAGGACGGCCTTGTGTACACCAGCAGGGGTGTGCTCCGCTACAAGAACGCCAAGTTCGCCGATGACGACCGCCCGCTCGATCTGGAATGCGGCTGCCATTGCTGCCGGAACTACACCCGCGCCTACGTGCGCCACCTGTTCAAGACCAAGGAACCCCTCGGCTGGACGCTATCGACGTTGCATAACCTGCATTTCTACCTTCACCTGATGCAACAGGCTCGTGACCACATCGAGGCGGGCGATTTCGAGGACTGGTCTGCCGAAATTATTCCGCAACTCCAGCAGGAAGCTTAAATCCACACCTTAAGCCGTAAAAAATTGTATTTTCTAGAAGATGATAAACTTTAAGGCTCCAGAACTTTCAGACCGGGCGGCAGCGGCAAATGCCGTGGTCGATTCGGGCTATATCGGCAGTGACGCAAGCTTCGCGAACATTTTCCTGTTACGACAAAAGTACGGCACGCAGATTGCGTTGCAAGACGGGTTCCTGTTCCGCTACTACAACGGACTGGGGAGTCGCCGGGGCTATGCTTTTCCGCTCGGGTCGGGGGAGCCGCAAGCAGCTCTCGCACTTATTGTCGATGATGCCCGCGAATCGGGCCGCCCGCTGGAATTCTGCCTGGTGGATGAGCCGCGAGCACAAATTTTGCGGGAATATTTTAAGACGGCTGGGGCGAACGGCGCAGAACCGCCCCTCCATTTCGAAGAAAACCGCGGCGACAGCGACTACATCTATTCTGCCGAAAGCCTTGCCACCTTGGCCGGAAACCAGTACAAGAAAAAGCGCAACCACGTTTCCCGATTTAACAGGACTTACTCGGACTACGAAATCCGCCCGCTTACGCCGGAGAATTTTGCAGACGCGCTCACGGTCGAAAAGAGTTGGCTCAATATCGAAACCTTGGGCGAATCCAGCGATACCGATTGCGAATGCACCTGCGAATGTCGCGAAGCTGCCTGGGCGGAACGCTCCGAAGATGAGAAATCCAGACTCTCGGAATACTGCGCCATCCGTGAGGCTCTTGAACACTTTGATGCTCTCGGCATGAAAGGGGCGGTGCTCTATATTGGCGGAGTTCCCGCTGGCATGACGATGGCTTCAGAAATTTTGCCCGGCGTCTGGGACACGCATTTTGAAAAGGTTATCGACGAATATGCCGAAAATGGCGGTTATGCGATTATTAACAAACTATTTGCCGAGCGCCTCGTGGCTGCAGGTGCCCGCCTTATCAACCGCGAAGAAGACATCAACATCGAAGGCCTCCGCAAGGCAAAACTCTCGTACTACCCGCAGACTATATTAGACAAGTCCCACATCGTCATTCTGGAGGGGTGAAACCCCGATAGAATCCATAACATTTAAAGACAAATGCTATCCTCCATCCTCTCCAAACAATCCTGCGCCGCCTGCAAGTTCTGCTGCTCTTTCCGCAGGCAGAGCCTCTGGGAAACGCCGCTGTTCCCGCCCGAAGTCGTTGAAAAACTCAGCAAGCCTAACGAATACGGCGTGGTGGGGGAGTTTCGCGACGGTCAAATTGTTCTTGGCGGATACAAAACCGCCGACCCCGAAGAAGAAGTTCCCTGCTCCTTCCTCGACCCGCACAAAGGCTGCATCCTGAAGCCCGAAGACAAGCCCTTCGACTGTAGCATCTGGCCGCTGCGCATCATGAATAAAGACGGAAAACTCGTCATCGCGCTCACGCCCACCTGCCCGAGCGTCGGCGCAGTTCCAAGTCAGGCTCTCGTCAATCTCGTAAAAAACGGTCTCGGCGATAAAATTTTCGAATACGCCAAGACGCACCCGTACATTATCAAGGAATATCGCGAAGGCTTTCCGATTATTTTAATGCGAACCAAGTGACAAGGCAATCTTCTTGCATTTGGCAATTTCTTTGGGCGTAAGGCCTTTACTCTTGTGGGTTCCGCCTTTTTGAATCACACCTGCAATCTTGAATCCGCTCCAGCAAAGGATTTCCTTGAGGGCGCGGACAGTGCCCGCCGACTGCTTGAAAATCAGGTTAAATGGCCATTGGGTAGTGCATGTCGTCACAATGACAGCTTTCTTTCCTTTTAACAGTGGAATCGGGTAATCGCGTTCGCTGTGGTCCATCATGCCGTAAACCCAACGGTCGAAAAGCATTTTGAGTTGCCCGGTCATGTTGCCCCAGTAGCATGGCGAACCGACTACAAGAGCGTCGCATTCTTGCACCAGGCGCAGAATCCGTTTCGCATCGTCTTCCGGCATCACGCAATCGTGAGTGCTGCGACATTTCATGCAGCCGATACACGGGCGAAATTCCAGCTTGCAGACATCAATGATTGTTACTTCGGTGCCTTTTTCAAACAGGGTATCACCTATGATATTCAGCATCTGGCTGATGTTTCCGTCTTTGCGCGGACTCGCGTTCAAAATGACCACTTTTCTCATTGTGTCTCCATCCAAAAGAAACGTTCTTCTATAAAACTTTCCCCTGTTAAACACCCCAGAATCTAGAAAATGTCACTTAAAAGCAAAAAATCCCAGGCATTGCTGTCCGGGAGAATCTTTTTTGGGGATTTCGGGGCGACGCCCCGTCACTTCCTACTGTCTACTTCCTACTTGAAAAGATTCTTCATCTTCTCGAGGAAGCTTTCTTCCTGCGCGGTTTCCTTGTCGTGCCTGAGTTCCGCGAGTTTCTGGTAGAGTTCCTTCTCTTCGCGGCTCAAGTCCTTCGGGATTTCCACGCCGATGTTCACGTAGAGGCTTCCACGGTCGCCGCGCTTGTTCAGCGGGTACAGGCCCTGTTCGCGCAGGCGCAAGATGCTCCCGGCCTGAGTGCCGGCCGCAATCTTGATCTGCACTTCGCTACCGTCCAGCGTCGGGATTCGCTGCGTTCCGCCAAGCACCAGCTTGTGGACCGGCACCTTGGAATCTTGATGGAGATTTCTTCCGTTTCCTGCACACGACCTCGCCGCGGCAATGGCTACACGGATTCGCGATGACTTCGCCCATACCGTTACAGGTGGGGCAGGCGCTTTCGGAAACCATCTGGAAGAATCCGCCAGACACGCGGCGCATGCGCCCCGATTCCGTTCAAGTTGGATCGCACTCGCACATATGACATAAAGGGCCGCAGCCTGAAATCGCGCCCCAACTACGGCGTGTATTTCTAATTACCATTTTCTTAAATAAAAAAAAGAATTAGTAGTGGTCAGAGCGGCTTGCACGAACCATTTCTTTTCAAAATCAGGTCTATATGACAAAAAGGTACCTGAAAAACAGGTACTTTTTGATTATATGACATTTGGGTACCTGAAATCGTCCGCAAGCCTTTATCTACTTGG